>DASQBO010000202.1:0-3182 GCA_035635175.1 Casimicrobiaceae bacterium
CGTCGCTAACCCCGGCCCACGAAGGGCATCTTCGTCGCCATGATGGTCATGAACTGGACGTTCGCGTCGAGCGGCAGGCTCGCCATGTAGAGCACCGCCGACGCGACGTGCGCGACGTCCATCAGCGGTTCCACGGCGATCTGGCCGCTCGCCTGGGGGACGCCCTGGGCCATCCGGGCCGCGAGGTCGGTGTGCGCGTTGCCGATGTCGATCTGGCCGCAGGCGATGTCGTACTTCCGCCCGTCGAGTGACGTCGACCTCGTGAGTCCGGTGATCGCGTGCTTGGTCGCGGTGTAGGGGGCCGAATTCGGGCGCGGAGCATGCGCGGAGATCGAGCCATTGTTGATGATCCGCCCGCCACGGGGCGTCTGGCGCCTCATCATCCCGAATGCCTCCTGCGTGCAGAGGAAGGCGCCGGTCAGGTTGATGTCGACCACGGTCTTCCACTGTTCGACGCTCAATTCGTCGAGATCGACGGCCGGCGCGCCGACGCCCGCGTTGTTGAAGAGCAGATCGAGGCGGCCGAACGCCTCGCGCGTACGTGCGAACAGCGCCCGCACCGACGCCGGATCGGCGACGTCGGTGGAAACGGCGATCGCGCGGGACGCGGGCGCGCCCGCGGCCGCGATCGCCTGCTCCAGGCGCTCCGCGCGGCGGCCCGCGAGCGCGACCGACCAGCCCGCGCCGAGGAGGGCGCGCGCCACGGCCTCGCCGATGCCGCTGCCGGCGCCGGTGACGACCGCGATCTTCGTGGTCATGCGTCGTTCTCCCGTCAGGTCATTTCGGCGCGGGCTTGGGCGGGGGGGCCGGCTCGAGTTTCGGCTTCCAGGCACGCTCCCGCGACTTCGCTTCCTGCACCTGCTCGCTGTCCATCTTCGCGGCGACGTCGGCGAGCGCCCGCGCCGCATCGGAACGCACGCCGCCCGCCGGCAGCGCGTAGATCGCGAGGTCGATCCATTTGAGCGCCTCGACGTTGTCCTGCGGCACGCCGTTGCCGCTCGCGTAGAGCAGGCCGAGGTTCAATTGTGCCAGCGGGATGCCCTGGTCGGCCGCGCGCCTGAACCACTTGGCGGCCGCGGTCATGTCCTTCCGCACTCCCGTACCCTCGACGTAGCTCGCGCCGAGGTTGTACTGCGCCATGGGCTCGCCCTGCTCGGCCGCGCGCTCGAACCACAGAGCCGCCTCCGCGTCGTTCGGCGCGACACCTTTGCCTTCCGCGTACATGACGCCGAGCCGGTATTGCGCCTCGCGGTCGCCGGCCTGCGCCAGCGGGCGCCAGACCTGGACCGCCTTGAGCCAGTCTTTCTCCTGATACGCCTCGAGGCCCTCCTCGAGCGGGCCCGCGAGGACGGCCGCAGCGGCCCACGCCGCGAATGCCGCTGCGGCGCGGCGAAACGTACGGGAAGTCATGGAATGGCGGAGGGCGACGAGGATGGAATGGTAACCCGGTGGGTCCCCGGGAGGGAGTGGACTACAGGAATCCGACCGTCGGTCGCCTCCTTCCAGTCCTTCGTGATATGATGACAACGTCATATTTCCGGACCGGAGGGGCTGTGGACGGGGCGGGGACGATCTCGGGGCGCTGGTCGCTCGCGGCGGGACGCGCGGCAATCAAGGGATGCCGCATCTGCCACGGCCCGACGCTGCCCGGGATGCGGCTTTGCACCCAATGCAAGGCAGCGCTCAAGCGAGCGCGGCAGGAGACGGTCTCGGAGCTCGTGCCGGCGCGCGCGCCGGCGGTTCGGGCGCCGCGAGCGTCGAAGGCGCCGCCGCAGGTCGAGGCTGCGCCGCCGCGCGCGGCGCCGAACTTTGGGGAAGTCCGCGCCATGGCCATCGTGCTGTCGGTGGTCGCGGCTGCGGCAGTGGGCTACGCGGCGCTGCGTCTCGCGCGCGCCGTTCCCGCGACGTTGCCCTCGCCGCCCGTGGCGTCGGCGTCCGCCCCGGCCGTTGCGGAACCCGCTCCCGCGACGCGCTCCGAGCCTACCGTTCCGGCCGCCGCTCCTCTCGAGCGCCCGACGCTGTTCGTCGCGCCCGCGTCGGCGTGGCAAGTCGTGCGGCCGCCCGCCCCGAAGCGCGCGGCGGAACCCGCTCCGCCGCCGCCCGAGCCGCCCGCGACGGAACGTTTCGCCGCCGCCACGGAGCCGCCGGCGCCGCAGCCTGCGGTCGCTCCAATGCCGCGCCCTGCGCCGGTCCCGGACCGCTGGCAGCTGATGGGCGACGCGATCACCCGATGCGGCCGCGAGGGATTCTTTGCGGGGGTGATCTGCGAGCAGCGTGTCCGGCTCCAGTACTGCGAGGGCTATTGGGGCCAGGCCGCCCAGTGCCCGAGCGGCATCGCGAACGACCACGGGCAGTAGGGGAGCGAGCAACCTCGAGTAGCGACGCGAGCCGAGGAGCAGGGGCCCCGCGAGCGGAAGCGAGAGGGGATGCGACTGGGGCGAGTCGGCGCAAGAGGCCGACAGTGTGGCGTAACGATTGATCAGGCAGCGCGGAGGCCGAGCCGCAAGACTCCGACAGCCGCGCGCAACGGTCGACCACGGCCGTTCGGAGGCCGTGGCGCGAGCACACTCGCGCGGAACTCGCGCCGATGGCGCGTGTTCGTGCTCTGCCGGTAAGATGAACGTCGTTCTGCCGGACGAGGAGTCGCGCGCACCATGGCCATCCCACGCAGGAAAGTCGCGCTCAAGCGCTCTCCCGAACGCCCCGCGGCTGCGCCCGCGCCCGCGCCTGCGCCCGAGCTGCCGCTCGCCGGCGTCGCGACCCAGGTGCGCGCCTGGACCGATTCCGTGCTCGGCATCGCGAGCGCCGCGGCCGACGCGTCGCTGAGCGCCGCGAAGGCGATCCTGGTCAAGCCGGAGCAGCGCGCCGCACTCGAGAAGACGGGCGCCGTGCTGCGCGGGATGCGCGAGGCGGCGGGACTCAGCCTCAAGGAAGTCGGCGACGCGATCGACCTCAAGGACCCCACGCTGCTCGACCTCGTCGAGCACGGCAAGGTCGCGCTGCCGTTCGAGATCATCCTGCGGCTCGCGTCGGTGCTCGGCCGCAACGATCCGATCTCGTTCGTGATGCGCTTCACGCGCACGTACAATCCCGACGTCTGGAAGACGCTGGAGTCGATGGGCGTCGGTCGCCTGGCGCTGCAGGCGGGCCGGGAGCGCGAATTCGCCAATCTCTACCGGGCG
>DASQBO010000203.1:0-2384 GCA_035635175.1 Casimicrobiaceae bacterium
CGTCGTCGAGCACGTCGACAAGGCGAAGTTCCAGGCGGTGCTCGCGCCGGTCTACGCGGACTTCGCGAAGCGTTTCGGCCAGGAGAACATCGACCGGATCAAGAACTACAAGTAGCGACGCGAGCCGAGGAGCGGGGGCCCCGCGCAGATTTCAGCGCGGGGATGCGACTCGGGGCGAGTCGGCGCATGCGGCCGACAGCTCGGTGCATCGATGAAGCAAGGCCGTGCGGAGGCCGCGGCGCGAGCCGAGAGCTGCGTCGTACGAAGGGAAGATGGAAGTGTGAAACGCATACTCCGCCTGACCTTGTTCGTGCTCGGCGGCGTGCTCGCGCTCGCGGCGATCGCGTACGCGGTCGTCTACATCCAGTCTGAGCGCCTCCTGAATCGCAAGTACGCCATCACGCCCGTCGCGCTCGCGATTCCGACCGATGCCGCGTCGATCGAGGAAGGCCGGCGGCTCGCGACGCTCCGCGGCTGCTTCAATGGATGCCACGGCAAGGGCGCCGGAGGCGTCGTCTTCTTCGACCAGCCGATCATCGCGCGCCTCAACGCGCCGAACCTGACGGCGGCCGTGCGCAAGTTCAGCGACGCCGAACTCATCACGGTGATCCGGCATGGCGTGCGTCCCGACGGCCGCAGCATGTTCGTGATGCCGAGCGAGGCCTTTATCTACCTGACCGACGAAGACCTGGTCCGCATCATCGCGTTCCTGCGGTCGCTGCCGCCGGTGCCGGGACCCGAGCCCAGCGTCGCCCTCGGGCCGGTCGGCCGTATCGGCCTCGTCACCGGCCGGTTCGCTCTCGTCGCCGATCTGATCGCGCGAACCGTGCCGCCACCGGAGGCGACGAGCGAGGAAGCCCGTTTCGGGCGCTACCTCGCGCGGACGATCTGCGCACAGTGCCACGGCGCGAGCCTGCGCGGGGACTCCAATCCGGACTTCACGAGCCCCGACCTGCGCGTCACCGCCGCGTATTCGCAGGAAGCCTTCGCACGACTGATGCGGACCGGCGAAGCGATCGGCGGACGGGATCTTCCGACGATGCGCCCGTGGGCGCGGGGCCACCTCGCACTGTTCAGCGACGGTGAGATCGCTGCCCTGTGGAGTTACCTCCACGCGCTGCCGGAGCCTGGACGCCCCTGAGCGGGCCCGAACCCTGCGTCGACGTCGGTCACGCGACCGCCGCGATCCTGCGGATCGGCGCCACCAATCCGGCAACCGAGTACGACAAGAGGAGACGCCGGTTGCGAAAGGTCAAGGCGAACGCCCCGCCGCGGATCTAGAGTTTCATCGAAGCCCCGGCCGCAACGAGGAAGATGCTCAGCCGTCGGCAGTTCCTGGGAGTGATGCTCATGACCAAGGCAGCGCTTGCCGAAGGCGCCGCCACGATCGCGTTGCCGCCGCCGCAAGCCGCGGTGGGCGCCACGCTGATGGATGCGCTGCGCAACCGGCGAAGCACCCGCGAATTCTCGTCGCGGCCGCTCCCGACCGATGTCCTGTCGACGCTGCTGTGGAGCGCCTTCGGCATCAACCGTTCCGACAGCGGCGGACGGACCGCGCCCTCGGCGCACAACTGGCAGGAAATCGAGGTCGTCGCGGCGTTGCCGGAAGGCGCGTACCGCTACGATGCGCGGCGCCACGCGCTGCAGCCGATCGTCGGCGCCGACCTTCGCGCGGCCACCGGCGTGCAGGACTTCGTCAGGACCGCGCCACTGAACCTCGTGTACGTGGCCGACTTCGGGAAGATGGGCGACGCGAGCGCCGAGGAGCGGACCTTCTACGCCTCGGCCGACGCCGCCTTCCCCGCCCAGAACGTGTACCTGTTCTGCGCCGCTGCGGGTCTCGCCTGCGTGGTGCGCGGCCTCGTCGATCGCCGCAAGCTCGCGCCCCTGCTGCAGCTGCGTCCCGATCAGCGCATCGTCCTCGCGCAGACGGTCGGCTACGCGAAATAGCGTCGCGATTCCGCGGCGAGCGAGCCGCGGCGGCAGCGGGTAGGCGACTGCCCGGCCGGGCGCGCGAGAACGCCCGCGGCGCTACTGGCGGCGGCGGCGCGCCACCCAGTACGTCGCACCCTCCGGGCCATAGCGCTCCGCGTGCGGCACGTCGCGGTCGAGCGCGATTTCGTCGCCCGGATGCAGGTGCCGGACGGCGTCGCCGACGGTGAGCCACATCTCGCCTTGGACGACGAGCGCGCGGAGCGCGAAGGGATGTGTGTGGGTCTCGAGCACTTTCGCCGGCGGCCAGCGGCGCTCGACGACCTCGTCGAATCGCTCCGCCTGGGCGGCGGCCTCGAACGCCTCGAAGGCGGTCGGTTGCGTCATCGTGGACTCCCGCTCAATGGTAGCCGAAGAGTCCCGGCACCAGCGTGCTGATTCCGGGCACGAGC
>DASQBO010000204.1:0-10149 GCA_035635175.1 Casimicrobiaceae bacterium
AACGCGCCGACGACCGGGCCGAAGACGGTGCCCATCCCGCCCAGCAGCGTCATCAGCACGACCTCGCCCGACATCGTCCAGTGGACGTCGGTCAGCGAGGCGAGCTGGAACACGATCGCCTTGGTCGCGCCGGCAAGACCCGCCAGCGTCGCCGAGAGGATGAACGCGACGAGCTTGTAGCGGTCCGCGTCGTAGCCGAGCGAGATCGCGCGCGGCTCGTTTTCGCGGATCGCCTTCAGCACGTTGCCGAACGGCGAGTGGATGATCCGGTAGACGAGGAGGAAGCCGCCGGTGAAGATTCCCAGCACGACGTAGTACAGCACCAGCGTGTTTGCGAGGTCGAGCACGCCGAAGAGCCGGCCGCGCGGCACCGCCTGGATGCCGTCCTCGCCGTGCGTGAACGGCGCTTGGAGACAGAAGAAGTAGATCATCTGCGCGAGAGCGAGCGTGATCATCGCGAAGTAGATCCCCTGGCGGCGGATCGTCAGCGCGCCGACGACGACGCCGAGCACGCCCGCGGCTGCGGTGCCGGCGAGGATCGCGAGCTCCGGCGGCAGGCCCCAAACCTTCGCCGCGTGCGCCGACACGTAGCCGGCGAGGCCGAGAAACATCGCGTGGCCGAACGACAGCAGGCCGCCGAAGCCCAGCAGCAGGTTGAAGGCGCAGGCGAACAGCGCGAAGCACATCGCCTTCATCGCGAACACGGGGTAGACGCCGATGAACGGCGCAACCGCGAGCGCGGCGACGAGGACCGCGGTGGCAACGGCGAAGCCACGCGCTTCCGGAACGCCGGCAGCATGGTCGTTCGGCGCGGACATCGCCTCAGCGCTCCTTGCCGAACAGCCCGGCCGGCTTGACCAGCAGCACGATTGCCATGATGACGAAGATCACCGTGTTCGACGCCTCGGGATAGAACACCTTGGTCAGCCCCTCGATGACGCCGAGGCCGAAGCCGGTCAGGATCGCGCCCAGGATCGACCCCATGCCGCCGATGACGACGACGGCGAACACGACGATGATGAGGTCGGCGCCCATCAGCGGGCTCACCGAATAGATCGGCGCCGCCAGCACCCCGGCGAGCGCGGCGAGCGCGACGCCGACGCCATAGGTCAGCGTGATCATCCGCGGCACGTTGACGCCCATCGCCTGCACCAGCGCGCGGTTCTCGGTCGCGGCGCGCAGGTAGGCGCCGAGCCTCGTGCGCTCGATGACGAACCACGTCGTGAGGCACACGGCGAGCGAAGCGACGATCACCCACGCCCGGTACTTCGGCAGGAACATGAACCCGAGGTTGAAGCCGCCGACAAGCTCTGCGGGAATCTGGTACGGCAGCCCCGTCGAGCCGAACTGGTTGCGGAACAGCCCCTGAATGATCAGCGCGAGGCCGAAGGTCAGCAGCAGCCCGTACAGGTGGTCGAGCTTGTAGAGCCGGGCGAGCATCGTCCGTTCGATGACGATCCCCGTGACGCCGACGACGACCGGTGCGACGAGCAGCGACCACCAGTAGCCCAGCCCCGCGTACTGCAGCACCAGATAGGCGCCGAACGCCCCCATCATGTACTGGGCGCCGTGGGTGAAGTTGATGATGTTGAGCAGCCCGAAGATCACGGCAAGCCCGAGCGACAGGATCGCGTAGAACGCGCCGTTGATCAGCCCGATCAGCAGCTGACCGAGGAGCGCCTGCGTCGGAACGCCGAAGATCTCCATCTCGGATCAGAGTTGGCGCCGCCCGGCGCCCTCTCCCGACGGGAGAGGGCTTGCCGGCGAGCGACAGGTCGCTATTTCTTGACCAGGGGACAATCGCCCTGGTCCAGCGGACGGAATGCCTGGTCGGCCGGGATCGTCGCCCGAACCTTGTAGAGGTCCCACTCGCCCTTGGATTCCGATGGCTTCTTCACCTCGAACAGGTAGACGGGATGGATCTTGCGGCCGTCGGCGCGGATGGAGCCCTTGCCGAATGCCGGATCGTCGGTCGGCAACTCCTTCATCTTGGCGATCACCTTGGGGCCGTCATCGGTCTTCGCCGCCTCGACCGCCTTGAGGTAGTGCAGAACCGACGCATAGACGCCCGCCTGCGCCATCGTCGGCATCGCACCCTTGTGGAGCGCGGCGAAGCGCTTGGAGAACGCGCGCGTCTGGTCGTTCAGGTCCCAGTAGAACGACTCGGTGAGCAAGAGCCCCTGCGCCGTGTTGAGGCCGAGCGAGTGGACATCGGTAAGGAACGTCAGCAGGCCGGCGAACTGCTGGCCGCCCTTGACGATGCCGAACTCCGCGCCCTGCTTGATCGCGTTGATCGTGTCCGCCCCGGCATTCGCGAGCCCGATCACCTTGGCCTTCGACGCCTGCGCCTGCAGCAGGAAGCTCGAGAAGTCGGCGGTCGGGAACGGGTGCCGGACCCTGCCCACGACCTTGCCGCCGTTCTTCAGCACCACCGCCTCGGTGTCGCGCTCGAGCGCCAGTCCGAACGCGTAGTCGGCGGTCAGGAAGAACCACGTGTCGCCGCCGGTCTTGACGATCGCGCTGCCGGTGCCGTTGGCGAGCATCCAGGTGTCGTAGGTCCAGTGGATCTCGTTGGCGTTGCAGGCCTTGCCGGTCAGGTCGGAGGTGGCGCCGGTCGACACGAGCAGCGCCTTGCCCTTCTGCTTGGTCACTTCGTTGACCGCGAGCACGACCGACGACGTCGGCACGTCGACGATGACGTCCACCTTGTCGACGTCGTACCACTGGCGGGCGATGTTGGCGCCCACGTCCGGCTTGTTCTGGTGGTCGCCGACGAGCACCTCGACCTTCATGCCCTTCTTCGCCGCGCCGAAGTCCTCGATCGCCATCTTCGCGGCGACCACGGAGCCCGGTCCGGCGAGGTCCGCGTAGGTGCCCGACTGATCGTTGAGCACGCCGATCTTGATCACGCCGTCCGAGATCTGCGCCTGCGCGGCGCCGGCGCCGAGCGCCGCAGCGACGGCCAGCCCAGCGAGAGTCCGTTTCAGTCCATGCATGTTCGTCCTCCTTGACGATGGATGAGGCGCGCCCTGACCCGACGCACCGGCGATTCAGTGGGTGCGGCGTCAGACACCGAGATAAGCGTGGAGCTTCTCCATGTTCGCGTCGAGCTCCGCGTTGGGGATCATGTCGACCACGCGGCCGTGGTCCATCACGTAGTGCCGGTCGGCGACCGTCGCCGCGAACCGGAAGTTCTGCTCGACGAGCAGGATCGTGAAGCCCTGCGCCTTGAGCTTCGCGATCGTGCGGCCGATCTGCTGGACGATGACCGGCGCGAGGCCCTCGGTCGGCTCGTCGAGGAGCAGGAGTCGCGCACCGGTGCGCAGGATCCGCCCGATCGCGAGCATCTGCTGCTCGCCGCCCGAGAGCTTCGTGCCCTGGCTCCGGAGCCGCTCGCGGAGGTTCGGGAAGAGCTCGAAGATCTGCTCGACGGTGAGCCCGCCCTCGCGCACCTGGGGCGGCAGGAGCAGGTTCTCCTCGACGCTGAGCGAGGAGAAGATGCCGCGTTCCTCGGGGCACCAGGCGATCCCGAGCCGCGCGATCCGGTTCGACGCGAGCTTCACGGTTTCGCGGCCTTCGAACACGATCGATCCCTCGCGCCGCGGGACGACGCCCATGATCGATTTCAGCGTCGTCGTCTTGCCCGCCCCGTTGCGGCCGAGCAGCGTGACGACCTCGCCCGCCGCGACGTCGAACGTGACGCCGTGCAGCACGTGCGACTCGCCGTACCACGCCTGGAGGTCCCGGACGGCGAGCAGCGGCGCGCCCGCGGGCGCGGCCATGCCGGCGGCGGCGCCTGCAGCGCGCTCGTCAGGCATCGGCGGTCCCGAGATAGGCTTCGACCACGTCGGGGTGCTTCGAGACGTGCGCGTAGTCCCCTTCGGCGAGCACTTCGCCGCGCGCGAGCACGGTGATGTGGTCGGACAGCGTCGAGACCACCGAGAGGTTGTGCTCGACCATGAGTACCGTGCGGTCGGCGGCGACGCGCTTGATCAGCGCCGCGATGCGGCCGACGTCCTCGTGCGTCATCCCGGCGGTCGGCTCGTCGAGCAGCAGCATCTCGGGATCGAGCGCGAGCGTCGTCGCGATCTCCAGCGCGCGCTTGCGGCCATAGGCGAGCTCGCCCGCGTGGGTGTGCGCGAACTCGGACAGACCCACGGCCTCGAGCAGCTCGAGCGCCTTGTCGCGGTGGCGCGCGAGCGTCGACTCCGAGCGCCAGAAGTCGAACGAGTGCCCGCCCTTGCGCTGGAGCGCGATCCGGACGTTCTCGAGCGCCGTCAGGTTCGGGAACACCGCGGAGATCTGGAACGAGCGGACGAGCCCCATCCGCGCGATCGCGGCCGGGCGCGAACCGGTGATCTCGCGGCCGCCGTAGAAGATCTGCCCGCGCGTCGGCGTGAGGAAGTGCGTGAGGAGGTTGAAGCAGGTGGTCTTCCCCGCGCCGTTCGGCCCGATCAGCGCGTGGATCGTGCCGCGACGGACCCTGAGCGCGACGTCCTTCACCGCGACGAAGCCCTTGAACTCCTTCGTCAGGGACCGGGTCTCGAGTATGGTGTCGTCGGCCATTGCGCGCCGGCGCGTCGGGCGCCCGGCCCGCTCGCCCCGCCGTTGGGGTTCGGCCATTATGCGAAAAGCCCCTTCCGAAGGCAATGGGACCGCGGCGGGTCCTCGGCCTAGTACTGCAGGCGCGCGAAGTACGTCTTCTGCGACGCTTCGCGCGCCTCGCCCAGCGTCCGGATGCCCTGCTCGGCGAGGAGGGGCAGCATCCGCAGGAACACTTCGCCGGTCATGATCGCATCCCCAAGCGCCGTGTGCCGCCCGATCGGATTCACGCCGAGGCGCTCGGCGATCGCTTCCAGACCGTGCCCGTCAAGGCCCGGGTGCACAATCGCCGAGAGGAGAAGCGTATCGAGCACGGGCTGCGTGAAGCGGACCCCGCTCGCCTCCTCCTTCAACCGCAGGAAGCGCAGGTCGAACGACGCGTTGTGCGCGATCAGCACCGTGTCCGCGCAGAACTCGTGGAATGCAGGCAGCACCTTCGCGATCGGCGGCTGGCCCGCGAGCATCGCCGATTCGATCCCGGTGACGCGGCTCGCGTCGGCGGACATCGGGCGCCCCGGGTCGATGAGCTGCTCGAACACCTCGTGCACCAGCAGCCGGCCGTTGACGATCCGCACGGCGCCGATCGACACGATCTCGTCCCCGCCCGACGGCGCGAGGCCCGTGGTCTCGGTGTCGAACACCGTGTAGGTGAGCGACGCGAGCGGCCGATCGTCCTGCTCCGCGGTCTGGCCCGGCTGGTGGAAGAGGTCGAAGTCGTAGTACTCGGGCCGGCTTCCGCCCGTCGGCAGCGCCGTCCACGCCGACTCCTCGGGGACCGCGACGGGAATCGCGACGCGGAAGAATTCGCGCTGCGACGGCTTGTGGATCTGGTACCAGATCTCGCCGCCGTGTCGCTCGACGATCTGCTTGAGCGTCAGCGGGCACGCCTCCCCGCCGAGCTCCATCGAGTCGGTCTGCCACGCCATCGTCGTCTCGGTGCCGAGCGGTGCCCCGGTCCAGATGAGATCGACGTGCGCCAGCGCACCCTCCGCGGCGAGGCCGAAGCGCAGCTCGCGGATGCCGAACTCGTCCTCGAGCCGGCTCGCGAGGTAGGCGATCGCCTGGATCAGCGAATAGCTGTCCACCTTGACCCACGCCGACTCGTCGACCGCTTCGAGCTTCGTGGGCAGCCCGGTCTTGGCCTCGATCCGCCGCCGCGCCGCCGCGATCAGGTCCGCCCCGCGCATCTCCTCGAGCGGCCACTCGGTGCGCAGCGAGTCCGCGAACTCGCCGACCGTCGCGTCGAGCCGCGCGGTGAGCGCCCGCGCCTCGTCGCCGATGACCGCGACGAAGCGATTCCGCTCCTCGCCCGTCATCTCGGGGAACGCGGCGATCGTCTCGACCGCGGCCCGGATGCTGCCGAGCGACGCACGGGTGCCCTGCGTCAAGGTCTGCAGGAGCAGGTCGCGGCGGTTCCCGCTCTCGATCCGGCGCGTGATGTCGTCGAGGATGAGCACGTAGCCCGTGATGCCGCTGCCCGCGGAGCTCTCCGCCGCGCCGAACACCGGCGCCATCCGGACACGGACGAGCGCTCCCGACGGCGCCGCCGTGACGAAGTGCGCGACCGGGCCCTGCGTTCCCTGCCGCAGCCGCTCCTGGATCGTGTCGAGCGCGTGGATGATCAGGCCGCGGTCGAAGATCGCGAACACCGAGCGCCCAAGGCCGACGAGGCTCGGGCCGCGCCCGGACGCGTCGCCTTCGACCGGCTTGCGCAGCGACTGCATCGCCCGTGCGTTGTAGAGCAGGATCCGGCCCTCGACGTTGCAGACGATCACGCTCTGCGCGAGCTCCGACATGAGCGCGGCGAGCCGGTTCCGCTCCTGCTCGAGGCGCGCATTGGCCTCGCGCACGCGGCGCTCGACGTCGCTGCGCAGCGCCTCGTGCGCGTCGGCGAGCGCGTTCACGCCCTCGGCCAAGCGCCGCACCTCGGCCGAGCCCGCGAGCGGCGCGCGATGCGCGGGGTTCGCAGTCAGCATGATCCGGGCATCCTCGGCGAGCCGGCGGGGCGCCCTGACGTAGCGCGCGAACAGTGCCCGCAGGATGAAGACCAGCGGGACGAGCAGCAGCAGCGAGACGACGACCACGCTCGCGGCGCGCTCCTCGAGCACGCCGGCCAGCAGCCGGCGCTGCGCTTCGCTCAGGTCGGCTCCGACGAGCAGCGCGGTCGCGGCGATCGCGGCGAGGACCAGGCCCCAGGCCGCGACGAGCGCGAGTGCGATCCGCGTGCGGTCGGAGGTCATTGCGGCACGACGCTGGCCGCGTCGGCTCGGCTGGGGCCTCCGCGCCATCCCTGGCTCCGCCCCCATCGCGCACGCGCCCCGTTCATTCGCCGAGCATCTCGCTCACCTTCGCGACCAGGTCCCGGGTCGAGAAAGGTTTCGTCACGTAGGCGTCGGCGCCGACCGCGAGGCCCTTGCTGACCTCGACGTCCCGCCCCTTCGCCGACAGCATGACGATCCTGGTTCCGCTCCACGCGGGGTTCTCGCGCACCTTCTGGCAGACGTCGTAGCCGCTCACCGTCGGCATCATGACGTCGAGCAGCACGAGGTCGGGCCGGAACTCGCCGATCGCGGCCAGCGCGGCGGCGCCGTCGGTCGCGACCCGGACGTCGTAGCCGCGCTGCTTCATCAGGAACTCGAGCGAAACGACGATGTTCGGCTCGTCGTCCGCGATCAGGATCTTCTTGCCCATCGGCGCTCCTTCGTCGGTGCCCGCTTCCCTAGCCGCCTGCCCGCGGCGCGACCGGCCGCTCCACCACCCCGCCGACATCCTTCGCGATCGGCAGCTCGAAGACGAACGTCGCGCCCCTTCCCGGCTCGCTCTGCACCCAGAGGCGTCCGCCGAGGTGCTCGACGATCTGGCGGCTGATCGGCAGGCCGAGGCCGGTTCCCCTCGGCTTCTCGGTCATCGTGTCGCCGGCCTGCCGGAATTTCTCGAAGATCACCTTCTGGTCGGCAACCGTGATGCCGGGGCCGTTGTCGGCCACGCTCACGCGCACGGCGTCGCCGGCGGTGCCGAGCTCGACGATGACGCGACCCCTGTCGGCCGCGACGAATTTGGCGGCGTTCGACAGCAGGTTGATCAGCACTTGCACGACCCGGTCGCGATCCGCGTGCACCGGCGGCACGCGATCCGGGACGCGCGCCTCGAGACCGACGTTCTTCGCGCGGAAGATCTGCACCGTCGCGTTGATCGAATCCTCGATGACCGCCTTGAGATCGAGCACGGCCACCCGCCACTCCGCGCGGCCGGACTCGAGCTTGGCCAGGTCCAGGACCTGGTTGATGAGGCGGCTCAGACGCTCGCTCTCCTGGATGACGATCGTGAGGAACCTCTGCCGCTCCGCCGCATCCAGGCCCGGATTGTCGTGGAGGATCTCGGTAAACGCGCGGATCGACGTCAACGGAGTCCGCAGCTCGTGGGTGACCGTGGACATGAAGTCGTCCTTCAGCCGATCGAGCTCCTGCAGGCGCTCGTTGGCGGCGCGCAGCTCGGCCGTGGCCGCCTCGAGCTCCGCCGATTTCTGACGCAGCTCGTGGCTGTAGGCGATGATCTGCGAGGCTTCGTCGAGCAGCGAGCGCACCTCGTCGCGGGAGAGCGCATCCTCCTTCACGGTCGAGGCCACCATGATCCGCGCCGAGGCGCCGCCGATCGCGCCCGCCAGCGCCGTCTCGGCGAACCGCACGAGGCCCGCGTCGGCCGGCACCGCGCCCGGCGAACCGAAGCCGCGCCGTCGCGCGTAGTCGGCGAACGCGGCCTCGGCGCGCTCGGCGCCGAGGAACCGCGCGAGGAGCGTGCGGAGGTCGGGCAGCGATGCGCTGCCCTTCCACAGGTGGACGTCCTGCCCCTCGTCGGCGTAGCGGAACACGTCGACGAAGCGCGCCGCCTGCGCCTGCTCGGCGACCGTCTGCGTCGTCAGCACCGAGACGAGCACGTACGCTCCCACGTTGGCGATCATGCTCCACAGCATCGCGTGCGTGATGTCGTTGAGCCCCGCGAGCCCGAACAGCGCGTACGGCTTGAGCAGCGCGATGCCGAACGGCCCCTCCTGCAGGAACGACGCCGGCAGCCACCCCGACTGCGCGAACGACGGCAGCAGCAACGTGTAGAGCCAGACGGCGAAGCCGGCAAGGAGACCCGCGAGCGCGCCGGCGCGCGTCGCGCCCTTCCAGTAGATGCCGCCCAGCGTCGCCGGCGCGAATTGCGCGACCGCGGCGAACGAGATGAGCCCGATCGCGACCAGCGCGTACGCCTCGCCCGCGAGACGGAAGTAGAGGTAGCCGAGCAGGATCACCGCGACGATCGCGCCGCGACGGATCCCGAGCAGCAGGCCGGTCAGGTTCTCGCGCCGGGCGATCCCGATCGAGCGCATCCGGAGGAGCACCGGCATCACGAGGTCGTTGCAGACCATCGTGGAGAGCGCGATCGTCTCGACGATCACCATGCCGGTCGCGGCGGACAGGCCGCCAATGAAGACCAGGAGCGCGATCGCCTCCTGTTTCTCGGCGATGGGCAGCGTCAGCACGAACGTGTCCGGGTCGACCGCCGTCGCGGAGAAGTGCAGCACGCCGCCGAACGCGACCGGCACGACGAACACGTTCATCGCCAGCATGTAGAGCGGGAACAGCCAGACCGCCTTCGTCAGGTGCTTCTCGTCGACGTTCTCGACGACGGCGACCTGGAACTGCCGCGGCAGGAACACGATCGCCAGCATCGAAAGCGCCGTGAGCCACGCCCAACTTGCATACGAGCCGCCGGCGCCCCCGAGCGGCGCGAACAGCGTCTCGAGGCGCGGGTGCACGTGCGCCCGCGCGAAGATGTCCGCGAGGCCGTTGTGAATGCCCCAGGTGACGAAGGCGCCCACGACGAGGAATGCGACCAGCTTGACCAGCGACTCGAAGGCGATCGCGGCGACGAGCCCCTCGTGCCGCTCGGAAGCATCGAGGTGCCGCGTGCCGAACAGGATCGTGAACACGGCGAGCAGCAGGGCGATCCAGAAGGCCGTGTCGGCGCCGATCGGCGCCGTTTCCAGGGCGCCCGCCGCGGCGACGTCCGGGTAGTGCGTGAGGATCGTGTAGCTCTGCGAGACGGCCTTGAGCTGCAGCGCGATGTACGGGAGCACGCCGACGACCGCGATCACCGTGACGAGGCCCGCGATCAGCGCGCTCTTGCCGTAGCGCGACGAGACGAAGTCGGCCAGCGAGGTGATCCGGTTCGCCTTGCTGATCCGGACGATCTTCCGCAGCACGAGCCACCACAGCGCCATCATCAGCGTCGGGCCGATGTAGATCGGCAGGAAGCCGACGCCGTCGGCGGCGGCGCGGCCGACGCTCCCGTAGAACGTCCACGCGGTCGCGTAGACGCCGAGGGACAGCGCGTAGATGTACGGGTTCGCGATGATCGAGCGGCCCCGGTCCGCCCGCCGATCGCCGTAGCGCGCGATCGCGAACAGCACGCCGATGTACGCGAGCGCGACCGGGACGATCACGAAGCTCCGGAGCATGGCGGCGTCCGCGTTCGTCCCGCCGGGCTACCGGCCGCGCCCGA
>DASQBO010000205.1:0-7373 GCA_035635175.1 Casimicrobiaceae bacterium
GCAATCGCCTGGGCGCGCTTCCGTTCACCATCGTCCTGGATCGCTCCGGCGCAGTCGTCCGCACCCAACTGGGCCCCCTCAAGGATGCGCAACTGCGCGCGATCGTCGCCCAATTGGTCTGAAAAGCGTCCAATCTCGCTCTACCCCATGGATTGATCATGGCCATGCCCGCGGTCTGGCCCGCGGGCATCCGCCGTCACGGGAGATCCGACGCGGTGCGCCCGCCGGCGAGAGGTCGCCCGCCTGGCGCGATGCGGCTTTACAGTCGGCCGCGAAAACGGCAGACTTGCAAATTGAGGGACGGATCGCTGCACGTTGCCGGGCGATCACGGCAATTAGCCGGAAATTGACTCCCTAACCGCACCCGCAGGCCGCCCGCCCGATGGATTTGCGCAAGCTCAAGACGCTGATCGACCTGGTGGAGAGCTCCGGGATCGCGGAGCTCGAGATCCAGGAAGGCGAGGAAAGGGTCCGCATCACCCGCGCGTCGGCTGCCGGAGCGGCCCCTGCGGCGGCGCAGACGGTCGTCCCGCTGCCGGTCACGTTGCCCGGAACGCCTACGTCCGCCGCCACGGCGCCCGCCGCCTCGGAAGCGACGACGCCCCCGGTCGAGCCCGAGGGACACCTCGTCAAGAGCCCGATGGTCGGCACCTTCTATCGCGCCGCTTCCCCGGGCGCCAAGCCCTTCGTCGAGGTCGGCGACAACGTCCAGGCCGGCGACACGCTCTGCATCATCGAGGCGATGAAGCTCATGAACGAGATCGAGTCCGACAAGAGCGGCGTCGTGAAGCAGATCCTGGTCGAGAACGGGCAGCCCGTCGAGTTCGGGCAGCCGCTCGTGGTCATCGCCTGAGCCGGTCGCCGGCTCGGAACTCCCGTTGGCGCTGCGTCCCGCCTCCTCGCCGGTGGTCGCCAAGATTCCGGGCCAGCTGTTCGGCAAGATCCTGATCGCCAATCGCGGCGAGATCGCGCTGCGCGTCCAGCGCGCCTGCCGCGAGCTCAACATCAAGACCGTCGTCGTCCATTCGGAGGCCGACCGCGAGGCCAAGTACGTCCGCCTCGCGGACGAGTCGGTCTGCATCGGCCCGCCGCCGTCGTCGCAGAGCTACCTCAACGTGCCCGCGATCATCGCCGCGGCCGAGGTGACCGACGCGCAGGCGATCCATCCCGGCTACGGGTTCCTGTCCGAGAACGCCGACTTCGCGGAGAAGGTCGAGCGCTCGGGCTTCGTGTTCATCGGTCCGCGCGCCGACACGATCCGGCTCATGGGCGACAAGGTCAGCGCGAAGGTGGCGATGGCGAAGGCGGGCGTGCCTTGCGTCCCGGGCTCGGAAGGCGCGCTGCCAGACGATCACAAGGAGATCGTGAAGATCGCCCGCGGGGTCGGCTATCCGATCATCATCAAGGCGGCGGGCGGCGGGGGCGGGCGGGGCATGCGCGTCGTGCACACCGAGGCGGCGCTGCTCTCGGCGGTGACGCTCACGCGCGGCGAAGCGCAGGCGGCGTTCGGCAATCCGACCCTCTACCTCGAGAAGTTCCTCGCGAACCCGCGCCACATCGAGATCCAGGTGCTCGCCGACGAGCACAAGAACGCCGTCTATCTGTTCGAGCGCGACTGCTCGATGCAGCGCCGCCACCAGAAGATCATCGAGGAGGCGCCCGCGCCGGGCCTGTCGCTCCGCGCGCTGACGCGGATCGGCGAGCGCTGCGCCGACGCGTGCCGCAAGATCTCCTACCGCGGAGCGGGCACTTTCGAGTTCCTCTTCCAGGACGACGAGTTCTTCTTCATCGAGATGAACACGCGCGTCCAGGTCGAGCATCCGGTCACCGAGCTCATCACCGGCATCGACATCGTGCAGGAGCAGATCCGCGTCGCGGCGGGCCAGAAGCTCCGGTTCCGGCAGCGCGACATCACCCGGCGCGGGCACGCAATCGAGTGCCGGATTAACGCCGAGGACCCGTACACGTTCGTGCCGTCGCCCGGCCGGATCACCTCGTACCACGCCCCGGGCGGCCCCGGCATCCGCGTCGATTCGCACGCGTACCACAACTATTTCGTGCCGCCGTACTACGACTCGATGGTGGGCAAGGTGATCGCGTACGGCGACACGCGCGAGCAGGCGATGGCGCGGATGCGGATCGCGCTCTCCGAAATGGTCGTCGAAGGGATCAAGACGAACATCCCGCTCCACCAGGAGCTCCTCCAGGACGAGAAGTTCCTCCGCGGAGGCACGTCGATCCACTATCTCGAGGAGAAGCTCGCGAAGCGCAAGCCCGCGGGCTGAGCCTCCCGGCGGTGGCTTATCTCGCGCTGCGCTTCGACGCCGAGGACGCGGACGCCTGGAGCGACGCGCTGCTCGACGAAGGCGCGCTTTCGGTCGAGCTGGCGGATCCGGGGGAGGGCACCGACCGCGAATCCGCCATCTTCGGCGAGCCGGGCGGCGCGGCCGAAGCGCGCTGGACGGTCTCGCGGGTGACGGCGCTCTTCGCCCCGACCGCCGACGTCCCCGCCGCGCTCGCACGCGCCGGCGCGCGGCTCGGCCGCGTTCCGCCGGCGCACGAGACGGGCGCGCTCGCGGACCGGGACTGGGTCCGCGCGACGCGGGCACAGTTCGCGCCCGTGCGGATCGGCGAGCGGCTGTGGATCGTGCCCTCGTGGTGCACGCCGCCGGACCCGGCCGCCGTCAACGTGACGCTGGACCCGGGCCTCGCGTTCGGCACCGGAACGCACCCGACGACCCGGTTGTGCCTCGAGTGGCTGGCAACGACGCTGCCGGCGGGCGCGACGGTGCTTGATTACGGCTGCGGCTCGGGCATCCTCGCGATCGCCGCGGCAAAGCTCGGCGCCTCGCGCGTGACGGGCGTCGACATCGACCCGCAGGCAGTGGACGCGGCGCGCGAGAACGCCGCGGTGAACGGCGTCGCCGGCGACTTCGTCGCGACGGATCGGCTTCCGCCCGCGGTTTCGTTCGACGTCGTCGTCGCGAACATCCTCGCGAATCCGCTGCGTCTCCTGGCGCCGG
Organism: Casimicrobiaceae bacterium; assembly: GCA_035635175.1. Taxonomy (GTDB): domain Bacteria; phylum Pseudomonadota; class Gammaproteobacteria; order Burkholderiales; family Casimicrobiaceae; genus CAIWHR01. The sequence continues at coordinate 3,024 of DASQBO010000205.1, forward strand.
CGCTCGCGGCGCGCACGCGCCCCGGCGGGCGCATCGTTCTGTCCGGCATCCTGGCCGAGCAGGCCGCGTACGTGGCCGCCACGTACGAAGCGTGGTTTATCATCGACACGTGGAAAGGAGACGAGGGGTGGGTCGCGCTCGCGGGAGTGCGGCGCGAATCCTCGCGATCCGCCTGAGGGCCGAATCGCCGCATGCCTCCCGAACAATACACGCGCTGTCCCGGCTGCCACACCGTCTTCCGCGTGACGCCGCAGCAGCTCGCGATGCGCGAGGGCCAGGTGCGCTGCGGCCACTGCAAGACGGTGTTCGACGGCGTCGCGGAGCGGATCTCGCTCGCGCCGCCGGCGCAGCAGGCCGGGCCCGACGACGGTTACGACGAAGCCGCGCTCGGGCCCGCGACCGTCACGCTCCGGAGCGCCCAGGCGCTGCATCCCGCCGCCGAGCCGCCGCCCGCCGAGCCTGCGGCGACCGCTGCCCCGGCCGCCGAGGAGGAGATCGAGGAGATCGCCTACGAGGAGCGTTTCGCGTGGGCGAAGCCGCGCAGATCCAAGCGGGCGAACGCGTTCTACGGCGCGGCGATTCCGGTGCTCGTCCTCGCGCTGCTCGGGCAACTCCTGTTCCATTATCGCGACGCGATCGCCGCGCACTGGCCCGAGGCGAGGCCCGCTCTCGCCCGCGTCTGCGACCTTGCGGGGTGCGCGATCCGTCCGCTGCGCGACCTCGCGATGCGCTACCTCTCGATCGACGCATCCGACCTGCAGGCCGACCCCGCGCACAAGGGTCTTCTGATCCTGACGGCGAGCGTGCGGAGCCACGCCGCCTGGCCGCTCGCGTATCCGCATCTCGAATTCACCCTGACCGACGCCAACAACGCGACCGTGGTGCGCCGCGTGCTCGCGCCCCCGGATTACGTGGCCGGGACCGCCGACGTCGGCGCGGGGATCCCCCCAGGGGGCGATGTCCCGATCAAGCTCTTCATCGATGCGAGCGCGACGACGCAAGCCGGCTACCTGCTCTACCTCTTCTACCCCTGAGAAGAGGCATTGCACCACAATGGTGCCAATGGCTCGATAGCGTCATCAGCCATTTTGTGCTCTTTGAACAAAGGCATGTGATGTAGCGGACTGCGGTCGCGGCAGCCTTGGCGCCTCGATCGGCCACAGGATGATGCGATGCGGCATGGCCTTCAAGGGATCGGTAGCGCGCGAGCACCACCGAGGTGCATCATTGGATCGATATGCACAATGACGGTGCGAAGGGACCGGCCATCGACGTCCCCTCCATCCCAAAACCATGAAAATCGGGCGGTTTCGCGGCCGTACCGTATGGCATAGTTATCGCTAAAGGGTTATCCGGCGTTTTTTGCAGCGCACTCTCGCCCCTCTCGTTCGTTCAGGAGATTTCCGCATGACCAGCCCCGCCGACGTGCTCAAGATGCTCAAGGAAAAAGAGGTCAAGTTCGTCGACCTCCGGTTCACGGACACCCGGGGCAAGGAGCAGCACGTCTCGACCCCCGCCAAGGCGTTCACGATGGACAAGTTCGAGGCGGGCCACGCGTTCGACGGCTCTTCGATCGCCGGCTGGAAGGGGATCCAGGCGTCAGACATGCTGCTCATGCCCGACCCGTCGAGCGCGTACATCGACCCGTTCACCGAGGAGACGACCCTCAACATCACGTGCGACGTGGTCGAGCCGATGGACGGCAAGGGCTACGAGCGCGATCCGCGCTCGCTCGCGAAGCGCGCCGAGGCGTACCTCAAGTCGACCGGCATCGGCGACGTCGCGTACTTCGGCCCCGAGCCCGAGTTCTTCATCTTCGACGCGGTCGAATGGTCGGTCGAGATGTCGGGCGCGTACTGCAAGGTGTTCTCGCAGGAGGCGCCGTGGTCGTCCGCCGAGAAGTTCGAGGGCGGCAACATGGGTCACCGGCCGCCGGTCAAGGGCGGCTATTTCCCGGTACCGCCGGTCGATTCGCTGCAGGACATCCGCTCGGCGATGTGCCTCGCGCTCGAGCAGATGGGCGTCGAGGTCGAGGTGCACCACCACGAGGTCGCGGCCGCCGGCCAGAACGAGATCGGCACGAAGTTCGCGCCGCTCGTCCAGCGCGCCGACTGGCTGCAGCGGCTCAAGTACGCCGTGCACAACACCGCCCACGCCTACGGCAAGACCGCGACGTTCATGCCGAAGCCGATCGTCGGCGACAACGGGTCGGGGATGCACGTCCACCAGTCGGTGTGGAAGGACGGCAAGAACCTCTTCTCGGGCGACGGCTATTCGGGGCTCTCCGAGTTCGCGCTCTACTACATCGGCGGCGTGATCAAGCACGCGAAGTCGCTCAACGCGATCACGAATCCCGGCACCAACTCCTACAAGCGGCTCGTGCCCGGCTTCGAGGCGCCGATCAACCTCGCGTATTCGGCGCGCAACCGCTCGGCCGCGATCCGCGTGCCGTATGTGTCGAGCCCGAAGGCGCGCCGCATCGAGGTTCGCTTTCCGGATCCGACGTGCAACCCGTACCTCGGCTTCGCGGCGATGCTGATGGCCGGCCTCGACGGCGTGCAGAACAAGATCCACCCGGGCGACCCGATGGACAAGAACCTCTACGACCTCGAGCCCGAGGAAGCCGCCAAGGTGCCGCACCCGTGCGCGTCGCTCGACGAGGCCCTCGACCATCTCGATCGGGATCGCGCCTTCCTCACCAAGGGCGGCGTCTTCACCGACGACATGATCGACGCCTACATCGCGCTCAAGATGGAGGAAGTCACGCGCTTCCGGATGACGACGCATCCGGTCGAGTACGACATGTACTACAGCCTCTAGGCATCCACGGACGCAGGAAGGGCGGGCCTCCGGGCGCGCCCTTTTTGCTTGTGAGCGATGATTTCGCTAAGCTCGCGGCATGGCCCCATCCCGCAGTTCGCATGCGCGCGCCGCGCTGTGGTGCGCGCTTGCCGCAATCGGGTGCACGCTCGCGTTCGCCGCCGAGGCGGCGACCGTGACCGAGAAGGCGAAGGAATCGGGATGCGTCAGCAAGCCGGTCGTCGTCAGCGGGACGCTGTACCGCTGCATGACGGCTGCGGGCGATCCGTCCTATTTCAACGTCCCCGGCGCGGCTCCCGCCGATCCCCCGGACGCGACGTCGCGCAGCCGGAGCGCCGCCGCCGCGGCGCCGACGCCCGCGGGATTCCCGAAGGTCGATCCCGCGACGCAGAAGGGCCGCGACGACGTGCGCCGCAAGGTGCTGGGCGACGAGCTCGCGGCCGAGGAGAAGCTCCTCGCGGAGGCGCGCGGCGCATACGCGGACGGCGCGCCGCAGCCGCTGCCCGAGGAGCGGGCGAATGTCGACAAGTACCGCGAGCGCATCGCGCGGCTGCGGCAGGCCGTCGACGTGCACGAGAAGAACGTCGAGGCGCTCCGGAAGGAGCTCGCCTCCGCGCGGTAGCGCGCGCGTCCGCGCGCGCCGCGCCTGCCCGGGCGCGGATATTGCTAAACGTGGCGAGAGGGCGCCGCGCGGCCGTGCCGCGCGGTCCTGCTTGATCATGGATTCCCCGCCCGTCCGGAAGGGCTCGCCGCTCGCGCAGCACGGGCTCGAGATTCTCGCCACCGCAGTGCTCCTGCTCGACCGCGACCGCAGCATCGTGTACGCGAACCCTGCCGCGGAGAACCTCTTCGAGCTGTCGGCGCGCCACCTCGTCGGGCATTCGCCCGCGCAGGTGTTCGCGGACGCCGCGGGCCTCGACGCCGCGATCGACAAGGCGATCGCCGCCGGCGCCGCGTACACGGAGCAGGAGCTCGAGCTCGGCATCGCCGGAAAGCCGCGTCTCCATCTCGCGTGCACCGTGTCGCCGCTCGACGATCGCGACGCGCTGCTCCTCGAGTTCCGGCACATCGACCGGCAGCTCAAGATCGCGCGCGAAGAGCGCCTCCTCGAGCAGCAGCAGGCGAACCGCGAGCTGATCCGGAGCCTCGCCCACGAGATCAAGAATCCTCTGGGCGGCATCCGCGGCGCCGCGCAGCTCCTCGAGCGCGAGCTCGACCGGCCGCCGCTCTTCGAGTACACGCAGGTGATCATCGGCGAGGCGGATCGCCTCCAGTCGCTGGTCAACCGGCTCCTGACGCCGCACCGGCTGCCCACCTACCGGCGCACGAACATCCACGAGATCCTGGTCCGCGTGAAGGGCGTCGTGCAGGCCGAGTTTCCCCAGGTGGCGGTGCAGCCGGACTTCGACGCGAGCCTGCCCGAGTTCGACGCGGATCCGGAGCAGCTCACGCAGGCGGTGCTCAACATCGTGCGCAACGCCGCGCAGGCCGTCTCCGGGACGACCGCCGATCCGCGCATCCGCCTCGTCA
>DASQBO010000206.1:0-2115 GCA_035635175.1 Casimicrobiaceae bacterium
CGCAGCGCCGAGATCGCGATCTCGCGACCGATGATGATGATCGCGAGGTAGCTTTCGGCGCGATCGAGCCACACGAGGACGATGAGCGCCGCCGCGACCATCAGCTTGTCCGCGACGGGGTCGAGGAACGCGCCGAACGCCGTCGTGACCCCCCAGCGGCGCGCGAGCCAGCCGTCGAGCCAGTCCGTGATCGACGCGGCCAGGAAGATGGACATCGACGTCCAGTTGGTCGTCGCCGGCGTGAGCCAGCCGTCGGGGAGGTAGTAGACGCCCACGAAGACCGGGATCAGCACGATCCGCAGCCAGGTGAGGAAGATGGGGAGGTTGAACGGCATGGACACAACAGCGCGCGCAGGCGGCCGCGTGCTTGATTCTACCGCGCCGGAACGCGGCCCGCGGCCTCCGAACAGCAAGGTGCATCGTTACGCAGAGTTGTCGGCCGCTGCGGCGACTCGCGAATGCTCGCTCCCCCTCGCCTTCGGCGGGGCCCCGGCGAGCCGCTCGCACCGCTAATGGAGCTGCGCGAATATCCTTTCGGCGAGCGCGCGGCTGATGCCGGGCACGCGCGCGAGGTCGTCGACGCTCGCCGCCTGCACCCCGCGCAGACCTCCGAAGTGCGTGAGCAGCGCCTGCCGCTTGCGCGCGCCGACGCCGGCGATCTCCTGCAGCGTCGACGTGGTCCGCGCCTTGGCCCGCCGCGCGCGGTGGCCCTGGATCGCAAAGCGGTGCGCCTCGTCGCGGATCTGCTGGAGCAGGTGCAGGCCCGGATGGTCGGGCGGCAGATTCAGGACCTCGGACCGGTCGGGAAACACGATGTCTTCCTCCCCCGGCTTGCGCTCGGGGCCCTTCGCGATGCCGATCAGCCGCGTGTCGTGGAGCCCCTGTTCCGCGAGGACCTCGGTGGCGACCGCCACCTGCCCCTTGCCGCCGTCGATGACGAGCAGGTCGGGGACCGGGAATTCGCCGGCGACGATCCGCGCGCAGCGGCGCGAAAGCGCCTCGCGCAGCGCCGCGTAGTCGTCGCCGCCCTGCGGGGGCGCGACGTTGAAGCGGCGGTATTCGGACGTCTGCAGCGCCAGCCGGTCGAAGATCACGCACGAGGCCACGGCGCGCTCGCCCATCGTGTGCGAGACGTCGAAGCACTCGATCCGCTGCGCCGACGCGGGCAGCCCGAGCGCCGCCTGGAGCGCGGCGAGCCGGTCGTCCTGCGTCGCCTTCTGCGCGAGCTTCTGGCGAACGGCGAAGCCCGCGTTTTGCGCGGCCATCGCGAGCCAGACGCGCCGCTCGCCGCCGGGATTGTCGACGATCTCGACGCGCTGGCCCGCTTGCGCCGACAGCACCTCGGCGAGCGAATCGTCGGGGGGCGCCTCCGGGACGACGATCGTCGGCGGCACCGGCCGCTCGACGTAGTGCTGCTCGAGGAACGCGGGCACGACCTCGGAGAGCTGGCTCGCGTCGGCGTGCTGCGGGAAGAACGTCCGGTCGCCGACGTGGCGCCCGCCGCGGATCATCACGACGTTGACGGCGACGAGCCCCTGCTCGGCAACGACCGCGACGACGTCGATGTCGCCGGCCGTCGCGCTCTCGACGAACTGGCGCGCCTGCAGCTGCGCGAGGCGCGTGATCTTGTCGCGGAGCCGCGCCGCGCGCTCGAACGCGAGCGCCGCCGCCGCCTCGTCCATCTGGACCTTGAGCTGCCGCTGCACCTCGTCCGCCTTCCCCTGCAGGAAGAGGATGGCGCCGCCGACGTCCTCGCGATAGTCGGCCTCCGCGATCAGGCCCACGCAGGGCCCGCTGCAGCGCTCGATCTGGTGCAGCATGCACGGCCGCGAGCGGTTCGCGAACACCGTGTTCTCGCACGTGCGGAGCTGGAAGACCTTCTGCAGCAGCGCCATCCCCTCGCGCACGGCACCCGCGCTCGGGAACGGCCCGAAGTAGCGGTTCTTCTTGTCGAGCCGCCCCCGGTGGAAGCGGAGCTGCGGATAAGGATCGCCCGTGAGGCAGACGTAGGGGTAGCTCTTGTCGTCGCGGAAGATGATGTTGTAGCGCGGCTCCTCGGACTTGATCAGGTTGTTCTCGAGGAGCAACGCCTCGCCCTCCGAGCGCGTCACCGTC
>DASQBO010000207.1:0-5104 GCA_035635175.1 Casimicrobiaceae bacterium
GGAACAGCCGCTTCGCCGCGGCATGAGGCAGGGCGTGGTAGAGCGCGGATACCGCGTAGAGCAGCACCATCGTCGCCGCGAACACCGAGGTGGCGGCCAGGTGCATTGCGCTGCCGTGCCGGGCCGCGGCGACGACGAGCACCGGCACCGCGGCCGCCGCGGCCAGGAGCGCCATCGCGTGACTCGCTGCGTTGGCGAGCTCCTCGCCGCGCGTCTGTAGGCGTTCTTCCGGAATCGTCATGTTTCCCCTATAGCATCGGCTGTGCCAGGCCGTCGGACGGTCGGCACCGACGCCCCAGCGGTCGGAAAGCGGCGCATGGCGACCGACTATTGTCTAGACTGTGCGCCGCGGCGCGCGTTCCGTGTCGCCGTTCGGCAACAGTTCCATCGACCAGGGGAGTCCGATGAGCACACGCTTCCTCAAGACCGCCGTCGTCTACTTCGTTCTCGCCATTGCGCTCGGCATCTACATGGGCGCGACGCAGGACGTCACGCAGCGCCCGGTCCACGCCCATCTGAACCTGCTCGGCTGGGTGTCGATGGCGCTCTTCGGGCTTCTCTATCATGCGTTCCCGGCGGCGGCCACGACGGCGCTCGCGCGCTGGCACTTCTGGGTCTATCAGCTCGCGCTGCCGCCGCTCATGGCCGCGGTCGCGGCGGTGCACGCGGGCTATATGGGCGCGGTCCCGATCGCCGGCGCGCTCTCCGTGATCATGGGGATCGCGATCCTGCTCTTCGCAATCAACGTGTGGCGAACGTTGCCCGCCGCGACCTGACGCCCGTCAGGCCTCCCGCACGACGCCAAGCGCCTCGTCGTCCGCGACGACCTCGAACGCCGAACGGAGCTCGGCGGGAATTCGCACGGGCGAGCCGGTGCGGAAATCGACGAACACCCAGAGCGTCTCGGCCCGCGCCACGACGGCGCGGTCGGCGGCGCGATGGAACAGGTAGCGCCGCGGCGAGCTGGAGCGCTCGAACGACGCGACCCAGGTGAAGAGCGAGAGCGCGTCGCCCGCGAACGCCGGCTTGAGGTACTCGACGGTGTGCCGACGGACGAACCAGCCGCGGCCCAGCGCGACGTAGCGCTCGAGCGGCCAGCCCTGGGCGATCGAGTGCGCGGTCGCGGCCTCCTGCATCCAGCGGACGTACTCCTGGTTGTTCACGTGGCCGAGCGCGTCGATCGAATCGGTCGTGACCGTGATCGGATGGCGGTGGATGCGCGGCATGGGTCGATTATCCCGTACCGCGGGCCGTCCGCCCGGGGCAATCCCTTACAATCCGCCGCATGGTTCGCCTCCTGCGCCTCGCGCGGATCTGGCTCGTCGCGCTCAAGTACGGCCTCGACGAGTTCCTGACCGGCCACGAGCGGTTCCGCGCAGTGCGCCCGATCGCGCATGCGCTCACGTTCTGGCGCGACACGTCGGCGCCGCGCGCGGCGCGGCTGCGCCTCGCGCTCGAAGACCTGGGCCCGATCTTCGTCAAGTTCGGCCAGATGCTCTCGACGCGGCGCGACCTGATCCCGCCCGACATCGCCGACGAGCTCGCGAAGCTGCAGGATCGCGTGCCGCCGTTCCCGTCCGAGCTGGTCGTCGCGACGCTCGAACGCCTCTATCGCAAGCCGGTCGATCAGGCATTCAAGTCGTTCGACCGCACGCCGGTCGCCTCGGCGTCGGTCGCGCAGGTGCACTTCGCGGTGCTGCCCGACGGCACCGAGGTCGCGGTCAAGGTGCTCCGGCCGAACGTCGCCAAGGTGATCGAGAAGGACATCTCGCTCATGCAGATCGGCGCGACGCTCCTCGAGAAGCTCTGGTCCGACGGCAAGCGGCTGAAGCCGCGCGAGGTCGTCGCCGAGTTCGAGAAGACGATCCGCGACGAGCTCGACCTCTCGCGCGAGGCGGCCAACTGCTCGCAGCTCCGGCGCAATTTCCGGCACTCGGCGCTCCTGCTCGTGCCCGAGGTGCACTGGGACTGGAGCGACTCGGAAGTGATGGTGATGGAGCGCATGTCCGGGATCCCGATCGGCCAGGTCGACCGGCTGATCGAGGCCGGCATCGACCTGAAGCGCCTCTCGCGCGCGGGCGTCGAGCTCTTCTTCACGCAGGTGTTCCGCGACGGCTATTTCCACGCGGACATGCACCCCGGCAACATCTTCGTCGCGACCGACCCGCCGAACTTCGGCAAGTACATCGCGATGGACTTCGGGATCATGGGGACGCTCTCCGAGCGCGACAAGAGCTACCTCGCGCAGAACTTCCTCGCCTTCTTCCGCCGCGACTACCACCGCGTGGCGACCGCGCACCTCGAGTCCGGCTGGGTGCCGGCGGGCACGCGCGTCGACGAGCTCGAGGCCGAGATCCGCGTCGTGCTCGAGCCCGTGTTCGACCGGCCGCTGTCGCAGATTTCGCTCGGCCGCGTCCTGATGCAGCTCTTCCGCGCGTCGCGCCGCTTCAACGTCGAGATCCAGCCGCAGCTCGTCCTGCTGCAGAAGACGCTGCTCAACATCGAGGGCCTCGGGCGGATGCTCGATCCCGAGCTCGACCTGTGGACGACCGCGAAGCCGTTCCTCGAGCGCTGGATGGAGGAGCAGATCGGCCCTTCGTCGCTCAAGCGGCGGCTGCTCGCCGAGGCGCCGTACCTCGTCTCGGCGCTGCCGGAGATGCCGCGGCTCATCCACCAGTGGCTGCTCGCGCAACCGCCTTCGGCCGACGACGCGGCGCGCGAGCTCGCGGCGGCCGAGCGGCTGCAGAACCGGCTGCTCGCCGTCGTCGCGGCGCTCCTCGCGGTCGCGGTCGTCGTGCTGCTGGTCCGGCCGCTGTAGAACCTACCGTCTCGATCCGCCGAGCCCGGCGAGCGGCGCTCGCCGGAGGAACGCGTCCGACTCGCCCAGCATCAGCCGCACGAGATCCTCGAGCGCGGCCTCGCCGAGCGCCTCGGCCTCGAATTCGAGCGCCACGGTCTCCAGGCGGTCGACGTTGGCGAGCGTCACGACAATCGTACGACCGGCAGGAGAGTGACCCAGGCGGACGCTCGCGCAGAGCTCCGGCGTGACCGTCAGGACGCCGCCGCGCGCCCCGGGCGCCTCGACCCGGTAGTCGAATGCGATCTGCGCAGCTCGGAGGCGTTCGGCGAGCATCCGGACGGCGCCTCCGGCCGCCACGATGCGGATCGGCGCGTCGCACGACATCCGGTACCCCACCTCCACGCATTCGATCATGTCGCAGCCGTGACGCCGCGCGCGGCGCAGCGACACGGCGCCGCCGGCATAGCGCGGCCGCGCGATCGTCAGCGCGCGGTCGACCGCGTAGCGGCGGTCGATGGCCGGCCGGATCACGTCGAGGTGCGCGAGAATCTCCTCGAACCACCGATACGCCGCGTGCAACCGGCGGTCGATCTCGCGCATCGCGTCGGCCGCGGACCTGCGCAGCGCGAGCTCGTCGCCGCGCAGCGCTTCGGCGCGCGCGCGCAGCGATGCGAGCAGGGCCGGCGGCGACGGGGCGGACATGACGGGGGATCGTAGGCGCGGCGCCCGGCGCGCGCACTCCGACGTTCGGCCGACGCCGAGGGTGCGCCGCGCACGATGCGGGGCGGCCGGACGGGGAATTGCGCTACAATTTCGTGCAGTCTCCTCCCGCCCGCCGCGCAAGCCGGCCGCCCGATGGCGCTCCTCGAGATAAGAAACGTGACGCGCCGGTTCGGCGACTTCACCGCGGTCGACGGCGTGAGCCTCTCGATCGAGGCCGGCGAATTCTTCACGCTGCTGGGCCCGTCCGGCTGCGGCAAGACGACGCTCCTGCGCATGGTCGCGGGCTTCGACCTTCCCGACGGCGGCAGCATCCTGCTCGACGGCACGGACCTCGCCGACCGCCCGCCCGAGTCGCGCCCGGTGCGGACCGTCTTCCAGAGCTACGCGCTGTTCCCGCACATGACGGTCGAGGGCAACGTCGCCTTCCCCCTCGAGATGGCGAAGACCCCGTCGCGCGAGATCGCGGGCAAGATCGCGGCCGCGCTCGAGGACGTGCGCCTCACGGGCTTTGGCAAGCGCTACCCGCACGAGCTCTCCGGCGGCCAGAAGCAGCGCGTCGCGATCGCACGCGCTCTGGTCACGCATCCGCGGGTGCTGCTGCTCGACGAGCCGCTCGCCGCGCTCGACGCGAAGCTCCGCGAGGAGATGCAGGTCGAGCTCATCAACCTGCAGAAGGAGGTCGGCATCACGTTCGTCTACGTGACGCACGACCAGACCGAGGCGCTCGCGCTCTCGCACCGGATCGCCGTGATGAACCGGGGACGCGTCGAGCAGATGGACGAGCCGTCGCGGATCTACGGCTTCCCGCGCTCCCGCTTCGTCGCCGATTTCATCGGCCACTGCAACCTGTTCTCGGGCCCGGTGGCCGCGAACGAGGGCGGCGTCGTCACCGTCGACGTCCGCGGGCTCGGGCCGGTCCGCGTCGCCGCGACCACGACGCTCGCGCCGGGGCGGCCGGCGACGGTCGCGCTCCGTCCCGAGAAGATCCGGATCGAGGCGGCCGCGCCGGCGGGCACGCCGGACAACCACTACCGCGGCACCGTCGCCGAGCTCCTGTACATGGGCGACGTGACCGTCTACCGGGTCGACACGCCCGGCGGACAGAAGATCGAGGCGCTCCTCGCCAACTCCGACACGGGCCGCGCGAAGTTCTTCGAGGTCGGCGACGCGGTGGAGACGAGCTGGCCCGTCGCCGCGGGCCACTTCATCGAGGAGTGACGCGATATGCCCGCACGCCGCGAAGGACGCCTCGGCCGCTGGCTCGTGAGCGGACCGCCGCTCGCGTACCTCGTGGTGTTCTTCGCGGTCCCGACGCTCATCATGGTGCTGGCGTCGTTCCGGACGCCCGGCGAATTCGGGGGCCTCGCGCCGCTCGTCGACGAGTCGGGAGCGGTCGATCTCAATCTCGACAGCTACGCGCGCTTCTTCACGGAGTCGGTGTACGCGGCGGTGTTCCTGAAGTCCATCGTCTACGCGCTCTTGACGACGTTGCTCTGCCTCGCCCTCGCGTACCCGCTCGCGGCGCTCGTCGCGCAGAGCCCGAAGAAGTACCGCGACCTCCTGCTCCTGCTCGTGATCCTC
>DASQBO010000208.1:0-6832 GCA_035635175.1 Casimicrobiaceae bacterium
CGCTCGACGCCGTCGCGCTGGGCTCGCGCCGCGCGCTGCCGGCCCGCGTGCTCTCGCAGGGGCAGCGGCGCCGCATCGGGCTCGCGCGGCTGTCGCTGCTCGCGCGGCCGCTGTGGATCCTGGACGAGCCCGTGACGGCGCTCGACGCGGCGGGCACCGCGATGCTCGCGGACATGGTCGCCGCGCATCTCGAGCGCGGCGGGCTCGCTGTTGCCGCGACCCACGCGCCGCTCGGGCTGCCCGACGCGCGGACGCGATCGATCGTCCTCCAATGAGCACGACGGCGGTCGTCACCCACGCTCCCGTGTCGGCCGCCGCCGGCGCCATCCTGCCCGGCGTGCGCTGGGCGCTCGCGCGCGACCTTCGGCTCGCGCTTCGCTCGCGCGCGGAACTCGCGGTGCAACTGCTGTTCTACGTCATCGTGGTGTCGCTGTTCCCCCTCGCGACGACGCCCGAGCGCACGCTGCTCGCGACGATGGGGCCGGGCGTTCTCTGGGTCGCCGCGCTGCTCGCGTCGCTCCTCTCGCTGCCGCGCCTGTTCGCCGCCGACTACGCCGACGGCACGCTCGAGCAGATCGCGCTGTCGCCCTACCCGCTCGAAGCGCTGGTGTCCGGGAAGGTGCTCGCGCACTGGCTCACGACGGGGCTTCCGGTCGTCCTCCTCGCACCCCTTCTCGGCGTCCAGTACTCGATGGAGGCCGAGTCGCTCGCCGTCCTCTCCCTCGCCCTCCTGCTCGGGACGCCGGTGCTCTCGCTCCTGGGCGCGATCGGCGCCGCGCTGACGCTCGGGTTGCGCGCCGGAAGCAGCCTGCTCGCCCTCCTGATCCTGCCTCTGTACGTCCCTGTGCTCATCTTCGGCGCGGGCGCCGTCGACGCGGCGCGCGCCGGGCTCGGCGTCGCGGCGAATCTGTCGCTCCTGGGCGCAGGTCTGCTGATCGCGATCGTCGGCGCGCCGTTCGCCGCCGCCGCCGCCGTCCGGATCGCTCTCGACTGACCCATGAACTGGTACAAGTTCTCCTCTCCTTCGTCGTTCTACCCGCTCGCGGGCCGGATGATCCCGTGGTTCGCGTGGGCCGCGGCGGCGCTGACCGCCGCCGGCCTCTACATCGGCCTCTCGATCGCGCCGACGGACTTCCAGCAGGGCGAGGCGTACCGGATCATCTTCATCCACGTGCCCGCCGCGTGGATGTCGATGTTCCTCTACCTCGTGATGGCGTTCTGGGGCGCGCTCTTCCTCGGCTTCAACACGCGGCTCTCGGCGATGATGGCCCAGGCGATCGCACCCACCGGCGCGCTGATGACGTTCGTCGCGCTGTGGACGGGCTCGCTGTGGGGCCGGCCGACGTGGGGGACGTACTGGGCGTGGGACGCGCGGATGACCTCCGAGCTGATCCTGCTCTTCCTCTACCTCGGGATCATCGCGCTGCGGGGCGCGATCGACGATCCGCGCCGCGCCGACCGCGCCTGCGCGGTGCTCTCGCTCGTCGGCGCGATCAACGTGCCGATCATCTATTACTCGGTCACGTGGTGGAACACGCTGCACCAGGGGGCGTCGGTGAGCCTGACGGCGGCGCCGAAGATGGCGTCGATCATGCTGACCGGCATGCTGGTGATGTCGCTCGCCGCGTGGTTCTACGCGATCGCGGTCGTCCTGGCCCGCGTGCGCACGATCATCGTCGACCGCGAGCGCGGCGCGGCGTGGCTCGCCGCGCTGCCCGAGGTCGCGCAATCATAGGCATAGGAAACTCCGATGAAAGAATTCTTCGCGATGGGCGGCTACGGCTTCTACGTCTGGGGCGCCTACGGCGTCGCAGCGCTGGTCGTGATCGCCGAAATCCTCTCCGTGCGCTCGAGGCGGCGCGCGACCCTCGCCGAGGCGCGGCTCTCGGCGCCGACGGAGCTCGGACGATGAGGCCCCGGCACCGGCGGTTCCTGTGGATCGGCGGCGGCGTCGCGGTGCTCGCGGCGGCCGCGGCGCTCGTCCTGAACGCGTTCCAGTCGAACCTGGTCTTCTTCTTCACGCCGACGCAGATCGCGGCGAACGAGGCGCCGAAGGGCCGCGCGTTCCGCATCGGCGGCCTGGTCGAGGAGAAAAGCCTCCGGCGCGAAGCCGACGGCCTGACCGTCCACTTCAACGTCACCGACACGGGCAAGACGGTGCCGGTCGTCTACAAGGGCATCCTTCCCGACCTCTTCAAGGAAGGCAAGGGCGTGGTTGCGCAGGGCAAGCTCGAGAACGACGGCACGTTCCACGCGACCGAGGTGCTCGCGAAGCACGACGAGAACTACATGCCGCCGGCGGCCGCCGACGCGGTCGACAAGGCGCACGCCACCGCGGTGGCCGAGAAGGCCGCGAGGTCGCTGCAGCAATAGACGGAGATTCGACGATGATTCCCGAGCTAGGACACTTCTCGCTGATCCTCGCCCTCCTGCTCGCGCTGGTGCTCGGCACGCTGCCGCTCGTCGGCGCCGCGCGCCGGATCCCCGCGTGGATGGCGCTCGCGCGGCCGGTCGCGCGCGGCCAGTTCGTCTTCGTTGCGACCGCCTGGCTCTGCCTCGCGTACTCGTTCGTGACGAGCGACTTCTCCGTGCTCAACGTCGCGACCAACTCGAACTCGCAGCTGCCGATCTACTACCGGTTCGCGGCGACGTGGGGCTCGCACGAGGGCTCGATGACGTTGTGGGTCTTCATGCTGTCGATCTGGACGCTCGCCGTGTCGCTCAAGAGCCGCCACCTGCCCGACGAGATGGTCGCGCGCGTGCTCGGCGTGATGGGCCTCGTCAGCGCCGGCTTTCTCCTCTTCCTGCTGCTCACGTCGAACCCGTTCGAGCGTCTCTTCCCGGTGCCCGCCGACGGCCGCGACCTCAATCCGCTGCTGCAGGATCCCGGCATGGTCGCGCACCCGCCGATGCTCTACACCGGCTACGTCGGCTTCTCGGTCGCGTTCGCGTTCGCGATCGCCGCGCTGCTCGGCGGCCGCCTCGACGCGACGTGGGCCCGCTGGTCGCGGCCGTGGACGACGCTCGCGTGGAGCTTCCTCACGCTCGGCATCATGATCGGCAGCTGGTGGGCGTACTACACGCTCGGCTGGGGCGGCTGGTGGTTCTGGGACCCGGTCGAGAACGCGTCGTTCATGCCCTGGCTCGTCGGCACCGCGCTCCTCCATTCGCTCGCCGTCACCGAGAAGCGCGGCACGTTCAAGAACTGGACCGTGCTTCTCGCGATCAGCGCGTTCTCGCTGTCGCTCGTCGGGACCTTCCTCGTCCGCTCCGGCGTGCTCACCTCGGTCCACGCCTTCGCGACCGACCCGCGGCGCGGCGTGTTCATTCTCGCGTTCCTCGTCGTCGTGATCGGCGGCTCGCTCGCGCTCTACGCGGTGCGGGCGCCGAAGGTCGGCGTCGGGGGCCGCTTCGGACTCGTCTCGCGCGAGTCGATGCTCCTCGCGAACAACGTGCTGCTGCTGGCCGCCGCCGGCTCGGTGCTGCTCGGCACGCTCTACCCGCTGTTCCTCGACGCGCTCAACCTCGGCAAGATCTCGGTCGGGCCGCCTTACTTCGACACGGTGTTCGTCCCGCTGATGACGCCGCTCGTGTTTCTCATGGGCGTCGGCCCGCTCGCGCGCTGGAAGCAGGCCGAGGTGCCGGACCTGGCCAGGCGGCTGCGCTGGGCCGCCGTCGTCGCCGTCGTCACGGCGCTGCTCCTTCCCCTCGCCACGGGGCAGTGGAAGCCGGGCGTCGCGTTCGGGCTCCTGCTCGCGCTCTGGCTCGTCGCCGCGACCGCGGTCGGCGTGCGCGAGCGCGTGCGCGGCGTCCCGGGCCTCGCCGCGAAGGTCAGGCGGCAGCCGCGGAGCTACTGGGGCATGGTCCTCGCGCACCTCGGCGTCGCGGCCTTCGTCGTCGGCGTCACGATGGTCAAGGGCCACGAGACCGAGCGCGACGTCAAGATGAACGTCGGTGACACGGTGACGGTCGCCGGCTACGTGTTCCGCTTCGACGGCGTGACGGAGCAACCCGGCCCGAACTACCGCGCCGCGCGCGGCGCGAGCTCGGTCAGCCGCAACGGGTAGCACGTCGAGACGCTGTATCCCGAGAAGCGCCAGTACAACGCCGGCGGCATGCCGATGACCAACGCCGCGATCGACAGCGGCGTCACCGGGGACATCTACGTCTCGATGGGCGAGCCCGTCGACGGCAACGCGTGGATCATCCGCGTCTACGCGAAGCCCTTCATCACGTGGGTGTGGGGCGGCTTCGTGATGATGGCTATAGGCGGCTTCCTCGCGATCACCGACCGCCGCTACCGGACGGCGGCGCAGCGCGACGCGGCGCTGGCGCACACCGCGCCGGCGGCGCGCTGAGGCGGCAACCATGAACCGCAAGCTCCTGATACCGCTCGCCGTCTTCATCGTCCTCGCGGGCTTCCTGTTCGTCGGCCTGTGGCGCGACCCGCGCGAGATCCCGTCGCCGCTGATCGACAAGCCCGCGCCGGCCTTCTCGCTCGGGCAGCTCCACGCGCCGGCGCAGACGCTCGGCAACGAGGACATGAAGGGCAAGGTGTGGCTCTTCAACGTGTGGGCGTCGTGGTGCGTTTCGTGCCGCGAGGAGCACCCGCTGCTGGTTGCGCTCGCGAAGGAGAAGATCGTCCCGATCATCGGGCTCGACTACAAGGACGCGCCCGCGGACGGCAAGCGCTGGCTCGCGGACAACGGCGACCCCTACGACCTCTCCGTCGTCGACCGCGACGGACGCGTCGGCATCGACTACGGCGTCTACGGGGTCCCGGAGACGTTCCTGATCGACAAGGCCGGGACGATCCGCTACAAGCAGATCGGCCCGATCACGAAGGAGGCGCTCGAGAAGAAGATCCTGCCGATGATCCGGGAGCTGCAGAAATCATGACCCGCATCGCCACGCTCGTCCTCGCGCTGGCGCTCATGGCGCCCGTGGCGGGACGCGCCGCGGACGCGGTGCCGACGGAGATGGATCCGGTCAAGGCGGCGCGCGCGGTGAAGCTCGCCGAGAAGCTCCGCTGCCTCGTCTGCCAGAACCAGTCGATCGCCGACTCCAACGCCGAGCTCGCGAACGACCTTCGCGGGCAGATCCGCGAGCAGATTGCCGCCGGGAAGAGCGACGATGAGATCGTCTCGTACATGGTCAATCGCTACGGCGACTTCGTGCTCTACCAGCCGCCGTTCAAGATGACGACGGTGCTGCTGTGGGCGGGCCCCGCGCTCCTGCTCGTGGGCGGCGCGCTCGTCCTCGCGCGGAACCTCAGGCGGCGACAGGCCGCGGCCGACGTCGTCCTGACCGACGAGGAGAAGGCGCAGGCGGAGCGCCTGCTCGCCGGCAACGACAGGAAAGAAGACAAGTGATCGCGTTCGTCGTCGTCGCGGCCCTGATGGTCGCCCTCGCCCTCGCCTGGATCCTCGTGCCGCTCCTGCGCAGCGCCGGCGGCTCGAGCGTCGCCCGCGAGGCTTCCAACGTCGCGATCCTGCGCGACCAGCTGCGCGAGCTCGACACCGACGTCGCGAACGGAACGATCTCGCGCGAGCAGTACGACCAGGCGCGGCGCGAGCTCGAGCAGCGCGTCCTCGATGAATCGAAGGCGACGCCCGGCGCGGCGGCCGCCGCGCCTTCCGCCGCCAGCGCGTGGACGGCGGCGATCGTCGCCGGAGCGCTGCCGATCGCGGCGCTCGTGATCTACGTCGCGCTCGGCAACTTCGACGCGTTCTCGCCGCTCGCCGCGCGCGACGCCGGCGCTGCCGCCGGCGCCTCCGGCGCGCGGCACGACGTGACGCCGCAGGAGCTCGCCAAGATGACCGCCGAGCTCGCCGCACGGCTCGAGAAGGAGCCGGACAACGCGGATGGCTGGACGATCCTCGCGCGGACGTACTACGCGCAGAACCGCTACGCCGAGGCCGTCGGCGCGTTCGAGCGCGCCGTCGCGCTCGCACCGCGCGACGCGGCGCTGCTCGCCGACTATGCCGACGCGCTCGGCGCGTCGCAGGGCGGGACGCTGCAGGGGAAACCGCTCGAGCTGGTCGAGCGCGCGCTCGCGGCCGATCCGACGCAGTGGAAGGCGCTCGCGCTCGCCGGCACCGCCGCCTTCGACCGCAAGGACTATGCGCAGGCGGTCGCGTACTGGGAACGGATGAAGGCGACGGTCCCGCCGGGCTCGTCGATCGCGCAGTCGATCGATTCGAGCATCGCGGAAGCGCGCGAGCTGGGCGGGATCAAACCGGGCGCCCCGCCGCCCGCGATCGCCAAGGCGCCGCCGGGCGCCGCGCCCGCTGCGAACATGCCCGCGACGCCGGCACCGGTGGCCGCCGCTTCCGCCGGCGGCGGCGTCACCGGCACCGTCAAGCTCGCGCCGGCGCTCGCCGCCAAGGCATTGCCGGACGACGCGGTCTTCATCTTCGCGCGCGCGGCGCAGGGGCCGAAGATGCCGCTCGCGATCGTGCGCAAGCAGGTGCGCGACCTGCCCTACGCGTTCGCGCTCGACGATTCGATGGCGATGCAGCCGGGCATGGCGCTGTCGAACTTCGGCGAGGTCGTCGTCGGCGCGCGGATCTCGCGCTCGGGCCAGGCGATGCCGCAGAGCGGCGACCTCGAAGGCCTCTCGCCGCCGATCAAGGTCGGCACGCGCAACGTCGCAGTCACCATCGAGTCGACGGTCCCCTGAGGCAAATTGCCGCACGCCGGGCGCGGCCCGGCGGCCCGCGGCCGGCGGCTTGACGCGGGTCAAGACCGCCCGCGCTTCCGCGCGTCACCATCGACGCATAGCGTCCGCACCTCCACCTTCGGCGGCGCTTCGTCGAGGAGATTTCCCATG
>DASQBO010000209.1:0-13761 GCA_035635175.1 Casimicrobiaceae bacterium
GCCTCGCGAAGCGGCTGACCGAGGCGACCGTCGCCGAGCGCGTGTTCTTCTGCAACTCCGGCGCCGAGGCGAACGAGGCCGCGCTGAAGCTCGCGCGCCGGTACGCGCACGATCGGTTCGGTCCCGGCAAGTTCCGCGTGATCTCGACGCTCAATGCCTTCCACGGCCGCACGCTCTTCACCGTCACCGCCGGCGGCCAGGCGAAGTACTCGGCCGGATTCGGCCCCAATCCGGCCGGCGTCATGCACGTGCCCTACAACGACGTCGCCGCGCTCGAGGCCGCCTTCCGCGACGAGGGCGGTGAGGACGTCTGCGCGGTGATCCTCGAGCCGATGCAGGGCGAGGGCGGGATGACGCCGGGGACGCCTGCGTTCCTGCAGGCGGCGCGGCGGCTGTGCACCGAGCACAACGCGCTACTGATCCTGGACGAGATCCAGAGCGGAATGGGCCGCACCGGGACGCTCTTCTCGTACATGCAGAAGGGCATCGTTCCCGACATCCTGACGAGCGCCAAGGGGCTCGGCGGCGGCTTCCCGATCGGCGCGATGCTGACGACGGCAGAGATCGCGAGTGTGTTTTCCGTCGGCGTGCACGGCACGACCTACGGCGGCAACCCGCTCGCGTGCGCCGTCGCGCTCGCCGTGTTCGACGTGATCGACACGACCGAGGTGCTCGACGGCGTGAAGGCGCGCCACGCGCTGTTCATGGAGGGCCTCAAGGCGATCAATGCGCGGCGCCACGTGTTCGCGGAGCTGCGCGGCGAGGGCGTCTGGCTCGGCGCCGAGCTCGACGTCCCGTGGAAGGGCAAGGCGATGGAGGTCGTGAAGGCGGCCGGCGAAGCCGGCCTGCTCGTGCTGGTCGCGGGCCCGGACGTGGTGCGGCTCGCGCCGTCGCTCGTGATCGGGCTCGACGAGATCCTCGAGGGCCTCGCGCGGCTCGAGGTCGCGCTCAACCGCGCGCTGACGTGAACTCGAACCTGTCTCAAAATCCCGGCGAGCGACCCGAGAGCCTCATTTGCCAAATGAGGGCCCGCAGCGAGCCCCGAGATAGTACATAAAGGTACTGCGAGGGGCGAGCGAGGACACGACAAAGCTATCGGGCCGCGCAGCCCATTTTGAGACAGGTTCCGGTGTTCTTCGTCCGCCCGATCGCACAGGACGACCTGCCGGCGGTGCTCGCGCTGTCCGAGGGCACCGGCCATGGCCTGACCACGCTGCCGGCGGACCGCGACCGCCTCGCATCGCGCATCGAGCGCTCGCTCGCGTCGTTCGCGCGCGCCGCCGCGCGCGCCGACGAATGCTACGTCTTCGTGCTCGTCGAATCGTCGTCGGGACGCGTCGTCGGGATCAGCGCGATCGAGGCGGCGGTCGGCCTCGCCGAGCCCTGGTACAACTTCCGCGTCGGCACGATCGTCCACGCGTCGCGCGCGCTCTCGGTGTACACGGTCGCGCCGACGCTTTTCCTCGGCAACGACCACACCGGCCACACCGAGCTCTGCTCGCTGTTCCTCGACCAGGGCTTCCGACACGCGAAGAACGGGCCGCTGCTCGCGAAGAGCCGGCTCCTCTTCATCGCCGAGTTCGCCGACCGCTTCGCGCCGAAGGTCATCGCGGAGCTCCGCGGCCGGCTCGACGCCGACGGGAAGAGCCCGTTCTGGGAGGGCCTCGGCCGGCACTTCTTCGCGATGGAGTACACGACCGCCGACTACCTCACCGGAATCGGCCAGAAGTCGTTCGTCGCCGAGCTGATGCCGCGCCACCCGGTCTACGTGAAGCTGCTCCCGCCGTCGGCGCGCGAGGCGATCGGCGAAGTCCACGCCGACACCCGCGCCGCGCGCGCGATGCTCGAGCAGGAGGGCTTCCGCTACGAGGGCTACGTCGACATCTTCGACGGCGGTCCGACCGTCGAGTGCTTCCGCGACGACATCCACGCGGTGCGCGCGAGCCGCGTGCTGCCGGTGCAGCTCGGGGAAGGCGAGCCGGTGCCCGACAACCTCTCGACGGACATCGCGTGGCTCGTCTCGAACCGGCGCTTCGAGGCGTTCCGCGTGGCGCTCGCCAAGGCGCCGGCGCGCCTCGACCGCTTCCCGCTCCTGCCCTTCGTCGCGTCCGGGCTCGGCGTCGGCGACGGCGACCTCGTGCGCGCGGTGCCGCTCGCGCCGCGCGACCGTTGACCGATGAGCGCCGCCGACCCGCCGCAAGGCGATCGGCCCCCTCGGGGGGGCGAGCGCGAAGTGCCGCTCGAAAGGGACACCATCGGCGAAATCAACTTCGACGGCATCCCGGGACCGACGCACAACTACGCGGGCCTCGCGCACGGCAACCTCGCCGCCGAACGCCACGCGCGGCAGGTCGCGAACCCGCGCGAGGCGGCGTTGCAGGGACTCGCGAAAATGCGGGCGCTCGCTGCGCGCGGCTTCGCGCAGGCCGTGCTGCCGCCACACGAGCGGCCGTTCCTCCCGGGCCTGCGCGCACAGGGTTTCGCCGGGAGCGACGCGGAGGTCCTCGCGCGCGCGGCGCGCGAGTCCCCGCGAATGCTCGCCGCGTGCTCGTCTGCGGCGGCGATGTGGGCCGCCAACGCGGCGACCGTGAGCCCCTCCGCCGACACCGCCGACGGCCGCGTCCACTTCACGCCGGCGAACCTCGTCGCCCACTTCCACCGCGCGATCGAGGCGGCGACGACGACGCGCGTGCTGCGCGCGATCTTCGCGGACGCCCGGAAGTTCGTGGTGCACGACCCCCTGCCCGCCGCGCCGCAGCTCGGCGACGAAGGCGCGGCGAACCACACGCGCTTCGCCGGCGCCGACGGCGGGCCGGGCGTCGAGCTCTTCGTCTACGGCCGCGCGGCGTACGACGCGGCGGTCGCCGGTCCGCGCCAGTACCCGGCGCGGCAGACGCGCGAGGCGTGCGAGGCGATCGCGCGGCGGCACGGCCTCGACCCCGCGCGCACCTTGTATGCGCAGCAGCATCCCGACGCCATCGACGCCGGGGTGTTCCACAACGACGTGATCGCCGTCGGCCACGCGACGGCGCTCTTCTGCCACGAGCGGGCGTGGGTCGACCAGGACGCCCTGCTCCTGCGGCTCGCCGCCGCCGTCGGCGCGGCCTTCGATCACGTCGTCGTCCGCGCGAGCGACGTGAGCGTCGACGATGCGGTAAGCACCTATCTCTTCAACAGCCAGCTCCTCCCGCGCCCGGACGGCCGGCTCCTCCTCGTCGCGCCCGCCGAGGTCCGCGAGCACGCGCGGGTCGGCGCATACGTCGACCGGCTGATCGCGAGCGGCGGCGCGATCGCCGAAATGACGACCTTCGACCTGCGGCAGAGCATGCGGAACGGCGGCGGTCCGGCCTGCCTGCGGCTGCGCGTTGCGCTGACCTCCGACGAGCGCGCGGCCGTCGGCGCGCGCGTGTTCCTCGACGACGCCCTCGCCGAAGATCTCGAACGCTGGATCCGCCGCCACTACCGCGACCGTCTCGCGCCCGAGGACCTTCCGGATCCGCAACTTCTCGACGAGTCGCGACGCGCGCTCGACGAGCTCACGCGGCTCCTGCGACTGCCGTCCGTCTATCCGTTCCAGCTCGCCGGCGCCTAGCAGACACCGCCCGGATCAATCGACCGCGAACTTTAATTTCTCGTCCGCCACCTCGATCACGTCGCCGTCGTAGACCCGTCGCGCCTCCTTGCCCGCCGGCCGGCCGTTGATGCGCGGGGCGCGGCGACCTTCGACGTGCGCGAGAAAATAGCCGTGGGGCCGCCGTACCAGCACCGCCGAACGGTGCCCGGACGTGCCGAACGTGGCAACGACGCGGTCGAGCTCGATCGTCATGCCGGCGCGCGGGCCGCTCATCATGTGCACGCGCCCGCTGGGAAACCTGATCGGCGTCGCGCGTGCGCGCGACACCGGAAGCTCCTCGCCGCCGGCGAGCACCCCAGCCCGTACGTCGGCGATCCCTTCGATCAGCATCGTGCGGTCGAGTTCGACGTCCGCGGTCTTCGGATTGAGGTAGCGCAGGTTGAACGCGCCGAATTTGACCACGTCGCCATGCTGCAGGATGCGCCGCCGTGTCCGCGTGCCGTTGACGAAGGTGCCGTTCGCGCTGGCCAGGTCCTCGAGAATGTGGTCGTTGCCGACGGGCAGGATCGCCACGTGCTCCCGGCTCACCGACGGATCGTTGATGACGATCTGGTTGGCGGGATCGCGCCCGACGCCGATCCGCTCCTTGTCGACGAAGCACTGGAACAAGACCGAACCGCCCGAGCTCAGGACCAGCTTCGCCATGGAACCTACCTCACAATCGTCGACAATTGCGACAGGATTCCCGGGGCCGCAGTTCCAGGCGCGAGGAGCGCGTTTGCGCCGGCCCCAACCAGCGCCGAGCAACGCCGAAATGCGGCCGCGGGAGCCCGTCCCCCCGGGGCGCGGCCGGAGAAGCCCCGCCGCCGCGTTGCTCGTCGTTGTGTAGGCACCACTACACCGCCTCCTCGCGCCTTGCGGCCGGGCTTCCCTGACCGCAACGCATCCCGCGGATGATCGTGAGATAGGTTCTAGTGCTGCCACCCGAGCAGCCGGCGCCGCCATCCGCGCGCCGCGGGGAAGGGTTTCCGCACACGCGCGACGATCGCGGTGATGTTGTCGTAGCCCCCGTTGTCCTTGGCGGTCTGCACGAGCAGCTGCGCGGCAAGGGACGGGTTGGCGCCGAGCGCCTGCAGGATCAGCTCGATGTCGGCGTCTTCCACCAGATCGCTGAGGCCGTCGGAGCACAGGAGCACGATGTCACCCGGCTCCGCGTCGACTCGGCGCACGTGCGCGACGGCCCGCTCCGCGACCCCCAGCGCCTGCGTCACCAGGCTGCGGTTGTGTGATTTGCCCGCTTCTGCGACCGAGATTAGGCCGGCGTCGACCTCGTCGCGCAGCAGCGAGTCGTCGCGGGTCATGAGCTGAAGCCCGCCTCCGCGCAACCGGTAGACGCGAGAGTCCCCGATGTGTCCGATCACGATCTGGTTGTCGTGGAACAGCGCCAGGGCGAGGGTCGTTCCCATGCCGAGCTGCCTAGCGTGGCCCTGGGCGGCGCCCCAGATTGCCAGATTGGCTTGGTTTATGCTCTCCTCGACGGCAAGCAGTGGGGAATGCGAGTTGGTGCCAGACCCCAGCTTGGGGAGACGCTCCCGCAGCCCTACGAGGACGATTTGTGCGGCCATCGCGCTGGCGACCTCGCCCGCCCGGTGGCCGCCCATGCCGTCCGCCACGACGAAGACCCCGAGCTCCGGATCCACCGCGAGGCAGTCCTCGTTGTATTGTCGGACCTTGCCCGGATCCGTCGCCGCCGCCGCTTCGATGAACTTCCGCGCCATGTTGCCCAATATCTTATGCGACCCGGGCCGCTAGGTCGCTACGAGATCCTCGAGGAGATCGGCCACGGGGCGATGGGCGTCGTCTTCCGGGCGCGCGACCCGCTGATCGACCGCATCGTCGCCATCAAGACGATCACCGTGGGGCTGTCCCGGATCGAGGCCGAGGAGTTCGAGAAGCGCTTCGACCGCGAAGCGCGTTCGGCGGGGCGTCTCAGTCACCCGAACATCGTCACGATCTACGACGTCGGCAAGAGCGGCGACGTGGCGTACTTCGCCATGGAGCTGCTCGAGGGGCAGTCGCTGCGCGCCATCCTGGACTCGGGTGTCGTGCTACCGGCTTCGACCATCGCCGACATCGCCGCGCAGGTCGCGGACGGGCTCGCCGCCGCGCACCAGGCAGGCGTTGTCCACTGCGACGTCAAGCCTGCGAACATTGTCGTACTCCCAAGCGGACTGGTGAAGATCACCGACTTTGGCATCGCGATGCTGCCGACCGGCTCGCGCTCGTTCGTCGGCAACGTGGTCGGCTCGCCCAAGTACATCTCGCCCGAGCGCGTGCTGGGGCGCCCCGTCGACGCGCGCTCGGACGTGTTCTCTCTCGGCGCCGTGCTCTACGAGGTGCTGACCGGGACGCCGCCGTTCGTGGGGACCGCGCTCGACGAGATTCTGCACAACGTGATCAACCACTCGCCGGAACCACCCACCGTCCGCAATCCCAGCCTGCCGGCGGAATTCGACGCGATCGTCGCGCGGGCGCTGGCCAAGCATCCGGACGACCGTTACCCGAGCGCGCGCGAGATGTCCGCGGACCTGCGCCAGCTCGCGCTGGTGGGACCGCGCGACGCCTTCGGCGCAGCGGCCGTGAAGGAGCGCCCGGCGGCATCGCAGCCCGGAGACTCGACCGTGACGGCGGCGTACGAGGATCATGCCGCGCCCCCGCGCAGCGGATGGCGCAGCCCGTTCGTGCGTTATGGCCTCCCCGCGGCGCTGCTGGTGGCCGTCGCGGCGGGGGCGATGTACCTCGCGCGTCCTCCGAGTCCAGTGCCGGTCGCGGCGCTCGCGCCACTGGATCCGCAGCGTGAGATACCGTCCCTCCCTCTGGCGGCGCCGGCCACCGGTGAATCGGCGGCGGACGCCCAAGGCGCCGGCGCGGTCGCTTCGACGCCCCCGCCTCCGGCCGCGCCACCAGCGAAGCCCGCCGCACGGGCCCGCGTCGGCTTCGCGGTGACACCGTGGGGCGAGGTGTACATCGACGGACGCAAGACGGGCATCACGCCGCCGCTCAACGAAATCCGGCTGCCGCCGGGCAAGCACACGATCGAGATCCGCAACACGACCTTCCCGCCGCATCGCCAGACCGTCGACCTGCGCGCGGACGGCAGCGTGCGGATCAAGCACAAGTTCGAATGACGATCGGCGCCCAGCATCGCGGATCGATCGCCGTTGCATTGGCGCTGACGTGCGCGGCGTGTGCCGCGCCCGCCGGGACGGGGCCTGCGGCGCCCGCGCAACCGCCGAGCGAAAGCGCCGCCCCTGCTCCGGCCGCGCCGCGTTCCGAGTTATTGCCCGCCGCGCCGCGCGACGCGGCCGCGCCGCGCGAGAAGAGCCGCGCCGAGCAGGACTTCGAGCGCGGCGTCAAGAGCTACGAGGATGGCGACTACAGGAACGCGGCGCGGCAACTCCAGTCCGCTCTGTCGCTCGGTCTGCCCGCCTTCAACGATCAAGCTATCGCGCACAAGTATCTTGCGTTCATCGCGTGCGCGTCGGGTCGGCAGCGCCCCTGCCGCGACGAGTTCCGCAAGGCGTTCGAGGCCGACGGCAACTTCGATCTCACGCCCGCCGAGGCCGGCCATCCCGTCTGGGGGCCCGTGTTCCGCGGCGTGAAGGCCGAGATGGCGAAGGCGCGGCCGAAATAGGTCGCGGCGCCGCGCTGCCCGTGCGGCGTCGGCGTCGGAATTGCGGGATATCGGGCAGCGAACTCGCATGCAAAGATCGCGGAAACGCGGCTTCCACAGGTATCAACGGCGGGCACTTGCCGTGGCTACCGGTTGACGCATGTCAATCTCACGCCTTCACCGGCGTCGCAGACTCCAAGAGAGGATTGCCGCAAGACAGAGAGATCGGGCGTCAGGGGCGGGTCCGGGATCATGTGGAATCGCGCAGCATCAATTGCAGCGGCCGTCGCGGTGCTCGCACTGCTCGCAGCGGACGCAGGCGGAGCTGAAACGGAAGCACCCGGTCAACCCGTCGTCATCCCGGGCGTCGAGATACCGGGGTGGGGCCAGGTCGCGCAGGTTCCGGGACGCTTTGGCCTCCCCGCCATCGCGAGGGACCAGGTCCCAGCGGTGCTGATCCTGCACGGAAGCGGCGGAGTCGACGGCCGCGGCGCCTTCTACGCAGGGGCGTTGCAGGACGCGGGTATCGCCACGCTCGAAATAACGATGTTCGCGCACGGTGAGCGACCCTCGTCAGGGTCCCACGCCAACATGCCGCACGTTGCAGCGGCGCTCAAGTGGCTGGCGGCGCAACCAGCCGTTGACGGGGCTCGGCTGGGAGTGATGGGCTTCTCCTGGGGCGGAGGCCTCGCCCTGTTGATATCGAGCGAGACGGTTCAGGAACGGCTCGGGAAGAACATCCCGAAACCGGTAGCTCTCGCCTCCTTCTATCCGGTTTGCACCAATCTCGCTCGCAATCTGGCCAACCCGCAGAGACCCCTCTACAACGTACAGGCACGGATGAGTGCGACGCCGATGACGATCTTCGTCGGCACGCGGGACGATTACGAGGAAGGTGCGCGCCCGTGCGATGCCTTGATTGCGACGTGGCCGGCTGCAGCGCGCGACGCTACGGCCGTGCATTACCTCGAGGGCGCGACGCATGGCTTCGACTCGCAGACCGGCCCGAAGCGGTTCTACGACCCGCTCGTGCGCGCCGGTCAGGGCGGGATGGT
The DNA here is from genome assembly GCA_035635175.1 of Casimicrobiaceae bacterium. GTDB lineage: Bacteria > Pseudomonadota > Gammaproteobacteria > Burkholderiales > Casimicrobiaceae > CAIWHR01. The sequence goes on from DASQBO010000209.1 coordinate 8,303, forward strand.
CGACGTGACCCCAAGCGCCGAAACGGCAGCCGAGGTGCGCCAAGCGGTCGTCGCTTTCTTCGCAGAGCATCTGCGGCGTTGAGCAGCGCCGGGCACCCCCCGCGATGCCGGCCGCAACCGCCTTCGGGCGCAAGTGTCAGGTTTGCGCCGCCAGGAAGGACTGGAGGAGGATCGGACGCGGAGCTCGATCCGCCGCGTCATTCGACGACCATACCCCCGCAGCCTGCGGACACCCGCGTGTACTCCTCGGGCGAGTCGATCTCGCGCTGCCGCGCCTTGATCTGCCCGGCGATGCGGTCGAGGAGCGGCCCGAGCGCGGCCGAGATCTCGGCGTCGGTCGAGCGCTTCGCTTCGGCGCGGCTCTTGTAGTAGAGGACGCGGTTGCCGTAGGCCGCGCGCAGCGTCGCGCGCACGTCGGTCGCGATGTGCGCAAGCTCCTCGCGATAGACGGCGACGTGCTTCCGCTCGTGCTCGAGGGCGGCTCCCGCACGGCATTCGTCGCCGGCGATCTCGCGGCCGATGTAGACCGTCATCGGCATCGCGGACAGCTCGACCCTGATCGACGGGCGCACGCAGACGCGGCCCGTGCTCGCGTCCTCGATGCCGGCCGTTTCCAGCGACACCTTGTCGCTCACGCTGGCCATCGTGAGGCCGACGGCGCGCATCGTCGGCGTCGCGTCGCCGCCCATCGCCGTCAGCTCGCGCCAAGACTTCGTGCGGTCGGTCGCGTAGGCGACGGGCGCCGCAAAGACGTCGATGCGCGTCGGGGGCAGCGACGCCTCGCATCTCGCCTCGAAGCCGGCGATGCCCGCGCGCGCCGCGGCGGATTGCGTCGCGTCGCAGCCCGCGAGGAGCGCAGCCACGGCGGCGATCGCGGCCACGGCAAGTCGCATCAGTCGCTCGCGACGACGGGCAGCTTCTGGTGCCGCCGCACCGGCGACCAGAACACCGCGGCGGCCGTCAGCACGAGCCCCAGCGCGCCGACCGTGAGCAGCGTCGCGCGAAGACCGATCGCCGTCGCGAGTGCGCCGCCCGCGAGCGAGCCGAGCGGTGCCGCAGCGACCGTCAGGAAGCGCATCGTCGCCGTCATCCGGCCCAGCAGCCGGTCGGGCGTGATCGCCTGGCGCAGCGACAGGTAGTTGATCGCGTAGAGGACCGCGCCGAAGTCGAAGACGAGCATCGCGAGCCCGAGCGCGACCGTCGCGACCGGCACCGGCCCGGACACGAGCCCGAACGCCTGCCAGCCGAGCGCCGTCAGGAACAGCCCGTGCACGATCACGGGCCCTACGCCGAACCGCGCCGACAGCCGCTCGGCGAGCGCGGCCGCGATCACGCATCCGACACCGCCGCAAGCGTACGCGACGCCGATCGCGCCCGGCGAGAGCCCGAGATCGCGCGTCGCGTAGAGGATCAGCACTGCGACCTGCATGTGGTGCAGGATCTGCCACAGGCCGGCGACCCACGCCAGCGCGAGCAGCGTGTCGTTGTTCCAGACGAGCTTGAGCCCCTCCTGGATCTCCGCCGCCACCGACGCGTTCGGGCCCGGATGCGGGACGTCCTGCGGCGCGCGGATCCGGCGCAGCATCAGTGCCGACGCGAAGAACGTGCACGCGTCGAGCAGGATCGCAAACGGCGCCGTCATCAGCTGGATCAGCCCGCCGGCGAGGCCAGGGCCGATCAGCGCGGACGACGTCTCTCCGAGCGTGACCTTCGCGTTCGCCTCGACCAGCCGGCGGCGGCCCGCGATCTGCGCGAGCAGCACCTGGTACGCGGCCCCGCCGACGACGTTCTGCACGCCGCAGACGAAGCCGACGGCGAACAGGATGTCGATCGAGAGCGCGTCGAGCCACGCGGCCACGGGAATCGCGATGAGGGCGATGCCGCGCCCGATGTCCGCGGCGATGATGATCGGCAGCTTGCGGACGCGGTCGATCAGCACGCCGGCGTGGAGCGAGACGAGCGCGAACGGCAGCGTCTCGAGCGCCACGAGGACACCCATCTGCCACGGCGTCGCGTGGAGCATGACTGCCGCCGTCAGCGGCAGCGCGAGGTTCGTGATCTGCGAGCCGAACGCCGTCACCGTGAGCGACGCCCACAGCTTCATGAAGTCCGGGCTGCGCCAGAGGCCGCCGAGCGAGCGCTTCAATGTGCGTTGCAGCCAGGACATCCGATCACCCGTTCCGTGCCCGGCAATGCCGGGGCGCGCCACCCGAAGGCGGCGCATTGCAATGGCGGCGGGTTCTCTTGCTTGCCGGTTCCCGCCTGTTGCCTGGCGGGAAATCCGGCCAGGCGTCTACTGCGAAATGCCGCGACCGCAGGGCCGCAGGAGCCACGTGCTGCCGACGCGCACGTCCATCGCGGCCGCGGATGCGGTCGGCGACGGAAAGGAGGTGTGCGAATCGATCATGGATTCTCGCGGGAGCGGGTCGTGCCGGGTCACGTTGCGATTCTACGCCGCCGTCCCGCCTGCGGCAATCGGTCGCACCGCCATCCGGCCCGCTCGATCGACCGACCGTCGTACGCCCGCAACAAGGACGGCGCGCGGCGGGTGCTCGACCGCGAGCGCCGGGTCGGGCCTATTTCCGGTCGATGTCGTAATACTTCCACGCGTGCTCGTAGTAGACGTGCTTCTTGTAGCCCTGCACCCAAGGACGCACCAGCGTGTTCTCCCAGCGGTAGACGCCGAGATCCCACGGGTTGTAGGCAGCGACGATGCTCGCCATCTTCCGATAGAGCGCATCGCGCTCCGGGCCGTCGGGGATCCTCTTCGACCGCCGGTACAGCTCGTCGTACTCCGCGTTGACGAAGCGCGCGTAATTCGACTGGCCGATGTTCGGGCTGTAGAGCAGCTGCATGAACGCATCGCCCTCGCCGTACGTGGTGATCCAGCCGACGGGCCACATCTGGAGCTTCGCTGCGCGCCCCATCTTGAGCAGATCGGGCCACTTCTGCTTGACGAAATCGATGCGGATGCCGACTGCCTTCAGGCTCTTGGTCCAGAGCTCGTCGAGCTCTCGATTGCGGCCGGACGTCGCGCTGCCCATCGACAGCACGAGCGGCTTGCCGTCCGGCAGGTCGCGCCAGCCGTCGCCGTCCCGGTCCACGTAGCCGAAGCGGTCGAGGAGCGCCTTCGCCGTCGCCGGATCGTACTTGACGTTCACGTCGAAGCCGGGGCCGTGTCCGCGCACCGGCGGCGGAATCGGCTGCGTCGCCCGGACCGCCTGGCCCTGGTACCAGACGTTGACGAGGTCGGGCGTGTTGAACGCCATCACGATCGCGCGCCGCAGCGCGATCCTGTCGGGCGTGTAGCCGCCGACCACGGGATCGTCCATGTTGAAGTAGCAGTACGCGAGCGACGGCTGCATCACGCGCGCAAGGCGCACGCCCTCCATCGAGTAGCGGTGCCGCAGCTTCGTCGTCGCCGGATCGAGAACGTTCGTCACGAGGTCCGGCGGCACGTTCACGTAGTCGAGCTCGCGGCTGTCGAACGCGAGCAGCTGCGGGTTCGACTCCTCGATGATCGAGATCTCGACGCGGCCGACCTGAGGCAGCCGCTTGCCTTTCATGCGGGCGATCAGGTCGCGGTCGGCGGGCTCGCCGTTCTCGGGGAAGTATTCCTCGCGGTAGTTCGGATTCGCCTCGAGCGTGATCTTCTGGCCGCGCCGCCACTGCGCGAGGCGGAAGGGACCCGTGCCGACGGGGTTGGCCATCGCCCAGCCCGACGCGTCGCCGTAGGCTTCGATCACCTCGCGCGCGACCGCCGCCATCGGCTGCTGGGTCATGTAGCCCAGCATCACGTAGTCGGGCTCCTTCAGCACGAGCCGCAGCGTGTAGCGGTCGACGGCCTTCAAACCCTCGATCGGCGCGTCGTAGTCGAGTCGCCCCGCTTCCTTGGCCTTCGCCAGCACCGCGTCGGCGCCCGCGACCTTGCCGTCGAGATACCAGAGGAACGGCGCGCGGATACGGGGGTCGAGGAGACGCTTCCACGCGTAGACGTAGTCGGCGGCGACGAGCTCGCGCTTCTTTCCCTTGAACGCCGGATCGTCGGCGAAGTAGATGCCAGGCTTGATCCGGATGGTCCAGGTGCGGCCGTCGGCGGAGATCTCGGGCATCGCCGCCGCGGCGTTCGGCACGAACTGGTAGGGGCGCTGCAGGTAGTCGAAGACGTAGAGCGTGTCGAAGATCGCGCGCTCGACGTGCGACGAGTAGTAGTCCGACGTCGCCTGCGGGTCGAAGCCCGTCTCGGCGATCGGGAACATCACCCGGATCGTCTTCGCGGGATCGGCCCAGCGGGGCGGTTCGGCGTGCGCCGTCGCGGCGACCGCGAGGAGCGCTAGCAGGAACCCGGCCGCGGCGACGATCGGCATCGGTTTCGGCTGGCGTGCGCGCATCGCGTGGCTGCTACTTCGTCGCGCTCCGGCGCTGCGCGAGGTCGAGATCGAGATACATCCACGGATGCGGATTGAACGTGTCGTACTTGTACCCCAGCACCCAGGGGTGAACGATGATGTTCTCGATCCGATAGGTGTGCAGCACCCACGGCGCATACGCGACGACGAGCTTCGACATCTCGCGGTACAGCCGCACGCGCTCGGGCCCGTTGGGCATCTTCTTCGCCCGGTCGTAGAGCGCATTGAACTCGGGCAGGTCGAAGCGCCCGAGGTTCGACATCCCCTTGTGCGGTCCGTAGAGGAGATCGAGGAAGCCGCTGCCGTTGTCGTTGGTGTTGGTGTTCGCGAGCCCCCACATCTGCAGCTGCCCGGCGAGGCCCTGCTTCAGCGTGTCCGGGAACTTCTGCTTGGTGAACTCGATCCGGATGCCGGCCGCGTCCATGCTCTTCTTCCAGAGCTCGTCGAACTGGCGGTAGATCGCCGAAGGGTCGGACGCGAGCGTCAGCTTGAGCGGCCTCCCATCCGGCAGGTCACGCCAGCCGTCGCCGTCGCGGTCGACGTAACCGAACTTGTCGAGCAGCGCCCTGGCCCCGGCGACGTCGTAGCGCGTTGCCCCCTTGAAGTCGGGATCGTGACCGACGACGTTGGGCGGGATCGGCTGCGTCGCCGGCATCGCCTGGCCGAGGCGGATCACCTTGATCTCGTCCTCGTTGTTGTAGGCCATGCTGATCGCGCGGCGCAGCGCGATCCTGTCGTTGGTGTAGCCGCCGACGACGGGGTCCTCCATGTTGAAGTACGTGTAGACGACGGTGGGCTGCACGCCGCGGCCGAGCACGACGCCGCGCGCGGCGAACTCGGGCTTCAGCCTGTCGCCGTTCAGCACTTTCGGAACCAGATCCGTCGGGACGCCGATGTAGTCGAGCTGGCCGCTTTCGAACGCGAGAAGCCGCGGATTCGATTCCTCGACGATGCTGATCTCGATGCGGCCGATGATCGGCAGCTTCTTGCCGCGCAGCTTCGCCTCGATCGCGCGATCCTCCGGCTGCGCGCTGGCGGGATAGGTGACGT
>DASQBO010000210.1:0-5919 GCA_035635175.1 Casimicrobiaceae bacterium
GCTCGTACATCGCCTTGACGGTCAGGATCGCCCCGGTCGCGCCGATGGGGTGCCCGAGCGCGACGGCGCCGCCGTTCGGGTTCACCTTCTTCGGGTCGAGTCCGAGCTCCTTCGACACGCCGAGCGCCTGCGCAGCGAACGCCTCGTTCGACTCGATGACGTCCATGTCCGAAACCTTGAGGCCCGCCTTGGCGAGCGCGCGCTTGACGGCGCTCACGGGCCCGAGGCCCATGATCTTGGGGTCGATGCCGGCGTGGCCGTACGAGACGAGCCGTGCCATCGGCTTCAGGCCCTTCTTCGCCGCCGCGGACTTCTCCATCAGCACGACCGCGGCGGCCGCGTCGTTGATGCCGGAGGCGTTGCCGGCGGTCACGCTGCCGTTCTCCTTGACGAACGCCGTACGCAGTTTGGCCATCCCTTCCATGGTCGAGTCGCCACGGACGTGCTCGTCGGTGTCGAACTGGACCGGACCCTTCTTGCTCTTGAGCTCGATCGGCAGGATCTGGCTCTTGAAGTGGCCGGCCGCAATGGCCGCCGCGGCACGCTTGTGGCTCTCGACGGCGAAGGCATCCTGCTGCTCGCGGGTGATCCCGCACTTGTTCGCGACGTTCTCCGCGGTGATGCCCATGTGCACGGTGTCGAACGGGTCCGTGAGCGCACCGACCATCATGTCCATCAGCTTCGCATCACCCATCCGCGCGCCCCAGCGCTCGGACGGCACGCAATAGCCGCCGCGGCTCATGCTCTCCACGCCCCCGCCGACGGCCGCGTCGGTGTCGCCCAGCAGGATGTACTGCGCGGCCGACACGATCGCCTGCATCCCGCTGCCGCAGAGGCGGTTCAACGTGAGCGCGCCGGTGTCGTGCGGCAAGCCCCCGTTCACGCAGGCGAGGCGTGAGATGTACATGTCGCGCGGCTCGGTGTGGATGACGTTGCCGAACACGCACTGACCGACCTCTTTCGGGTCGATCTTCGCCCGACTCACCGCTTCGCGCACGACCCGCGCGGCGAGGTCGCTGGGCGGAATGTCCTTCAGGCTGCCGCCGTAGTCGCCGATGGCGGTGCGTACTCCACTCAGGATGACGACTTCCCGTTGCTCGCTCATGACTGCCCTCCGCAGAAAGGACGTCAATTATCCTGCGAAACGGGTTCGCTCGCACGGGGAAGGTTGACGAATGTCAACCGTGCGACATTCGAAGGCGCGCGGGGCCCCGGGGCCCATCCGCGCGCACGCGCTCGCATTCGCGCGGGATCTTGCCCACGACGCTCTTGGGGAGTTCCGCGGCGAGCTCGAGTCGCTTCGGGGGCCTGTGCGCGGCGACGCTCGCCACGCGCGGCGCCCGCGTCGCCTTCGCGGACGTGCGCGTGACGCTGTCGACGTCGTCCGTGCCCGTCATGCGGACGCCGGCGCGCGCGGCTTCGCGCCCAGGTTGCCCGGGCCGTATCGCGGAGCGTTGACGTCGGCGAACGCGAGCATCGCGCCGAGCCTGCGGTCGGCGCCCGCCTCGAAGCCGCACTCGCCCATGAATTTCGGCGGATTGCGGAACGTCCCGAAGAGCATGTCCCACAGCGGGAAGTCGGAGTAGTTGTAGTAGTGGACGCCCAGGCGGTGGTGGACGCAGTGCGATTCGGGCCGCTGGATGACGTAGCCGAGCCACTGCGGCGTGCGCACGTTCCAGTGCTGGAAGTAGCCGTTGAACGCGATCATGTAGCCGACGATCGCCGCCGCGAGGGGATCGAGGCCCAGCACGACGACCGTCACGAAGAGCTGCAGGAAGACGTAGACGATCATCTCGAGCGGATGGAAGAGGACGGAGCCCGGGATGTCGATCCGCTGCGGGCTGTGGTGCATCTGGTGGAAGCCGCGCCAGAGGAAACCGACGTTGTGCGCGCTCCGGTGCCACGCGTAGACCACGCCTTCGAGGAGCGCGTAACCGACGATCGTGCCGCCGACGACGCCGAGCTTCGTCCCGTCGAGCCAGCGGTGCGCCTCCAGCCACTCCCCCGGGATCAGCAGAGGCGCCACCGTTCCGATCGTCCCGATCAGGAGCAGGAATGCGACGCCGATCCACTGCCAGCCCCTGCGTGGCGGAAATTCGCGCGCCGGCCACAGCCGCTCGGCCAGGAGGAAGGCGAAATAGGTGACGGGGGCGAGCAGCCCGATGAGTTCGACGGTATCCATGAGTCCTCCTTTCCGTTCCTGGATCGGCGCGGTAGCCTTACGGCGTAAGGGCAAGTTGCACGACTATACGCTTACGGTGTAAGGTTGCAAGTCTCATGGCTCGGCCCTCCCTTGCCGCCCGCGCGGCCGCCGCCGGCCGCTCCGCTCGCGCGGGTGCGGCGGCCCCCGCCCGCCGCGAGCCCCTCACCCGCGAACGCATCGTCGCGGCCGCGCTCGGGCTCGTCGAGCGCGACGGACTGGCGGCGTTCAGTCTCCGGGGGCTCGCCGCGTCGCTCGGCTGCGAGCCGATGAGCCTCTACCACCATTTCCCGAGCAAGGCGCACCTGCGGGACGCGATGGTCGACGCCGTCGTCGACGAGTTCGCGGCGGATCTGCCGGCCGGCGATCCGCTCGCGCGCCTGCGGGCGATGATGCATGCGTATCGCGCGCTCGCCCATCGCCGTCCGCGGCTCTTCCAGCTGCTCGCGACGCACCGGTTGAACACGCCCGTCGGCGTGCGCGCCGTCGACCGAGTGGTCCGCGCAGTGCGTGACGTGATTCCCGACGAGCGGCTCGCCGCGCAGTGGTTCAGGGCGCTGAGCTACTACGTGACCGGCGCGGCGCTCGACGAGACCGCGGGCTACGCCAAGGGTCCGTCCGCGGCGGAGCCCGTGAGCGACACCTACGTCGCCGAGCATTGCCCGAGTCTCGCCGCGGCCGCGCCGTACTTCAAGCCGGCATGGTGGGACAGCACGTTCGACCTCGGGCTCGAGAGCCTGCTCGACGCGCTGCGCGCGGCAGCGGCCGCGTCGCCGGCCGTCGCGATCGCCCCCAAGCCCGTGATTCATCCGAAGCGATAGCGCGCGTCGAGCCTCGGGCGCCGGTCCGAGCCGGACATCGCGGCTCAGTGCGGAGCGACGTCGTAGTACCACCATTGATGGGTGATGAACGGGTTCTGCTTGTAGCCCTTGAGCCACGGCTGCGCGACGACGTTGTCGTACGGGTAGTTGGTGAGGATCCAGGGCGCGTAGTCGAAGATAAGGTCGTTCATCCTGGCGAAGAGCGCCGTGCGCTCGCGGCCTTCCGGCAGCGCGAGCGCTTGCTGGAACAGGGCGTCGAACGCTGGCAGGCGCATCCGCGCGTCGTTGGACATGCCGATGTTCGGGCTGTAGAAGTAGCTGTAGTAGTCGCGGCCGTCCGGGATGTTCGAGATCCACGCGAGCCCCCACATCATCAGCTGGCCGGCTTCCGACATCTTGTTGAGCTCGGTCCACTTGTTCTTGAGGAAGGTGACGCGCACGCCGATCGCGTCGAGGCAGCGCTTCCAGAGCTCGTCGCGGGCGCGCGCCGCGGCGTCCGTCGTCGACGCGAGCACGATCGTCAGCGGCTTCCCGTCGGGCAGCTCGCGGTAGCCGTCGCCGTCACGGTCGCGGTACCCGAACTTGTCGAGGAGCGCGCGGGCGGCGGCGGGATCGTAGCCGTACCGCGCGACGTACTTCGGATCGTGGCCATAGAGGGGCGGGGGTACCGGCTGGCTGGCGGGAATCGCCTGGCCGTTCAGCAGCTGCTTGATCAGAGCGTCGCGGTCGAAGCTCATGCTGATCGCGCGGCGCAGCGCGAGCTTCTCCGGGAGGTAGCCGCCGACCAGCGGATCGTCGAGATTGAAGAAGAAGAAGGAGATCGACGGCGAGATCTCGCGATGCAGGACGATGCCGCGCCTCGCGAGCTCCGGCTTGAGCGCGGCGCCGTTCAGGACGTTCGTCGCGAGCGACGCCGGAACTTCGAGGTAGTCGAGGGCGCCGGTGTCGAAGGACAGGAGGCGCGGCTGCGACTCCTCGACGATGCTGATGTCGATGCGGCCGACCAGCGGCAGGCGCTTGCCCTCGAGCCCCCGCGCCACGGCTGCGTCGCCCGGGTCGCCGGCGGGCGAGGGCACGGGGTAACGGACGTCGCGGAACGCCGGATTCGCTTCGAGGACGACGCGCTGGCCGCGCACGCGTTCCCGGAGCACGTAAGGGCCCGTGCCGACGGGGTTGTCCATCACGCGGTTGCTCGAATCCTTGTACGCGTCGACGACCTCGTGCGCGACCGCGGCGAACTGGACCGTCGTGAGCCACCACTGAAAGGTGTAGTCGGGCCGGTTGAAGCGGATCTGCAGCGTGTAGCGGTCCACCGCCTGCAGACCTTCGATCTTCGCGCCGTAGTCGAGGGCGCCCGTCGCGCGCGCCTTCGCGAGCACCGGGTCCAGGCCCACGAGGTTCTTCTCGAGCAGATAGAGCCAGTACGAACGCACTTTCGGATCGACGATCCGCTTGATCGAGTAGACGTAGTCCTCGGCCGTGAGCTCGCGCCGCTTGCCTTTGAACGCCGGGTCGTCGGCGAAGTAGATCCCGCGCCGGACCTTGATCGTGTAGGTCCGGCCGCCGTCGGTGACGACCGGCGGCCCCTCCGCCGTGTTGGGGACGAGGCGCACGGGCCGCGCGAAATAGTCGTACGTGTAGAGCGAGTCGAAGATCGCGCGGCAGATGTCCGAGGAGTAGACGTCGTAGCTCGCCTGCGGGTCGAGGCCGGTCTCCGCGCTCGAGAACGCGACGCGGAGCGTCTTCGCCATGTCGGCCGCCACCGCTCCCGCGGCCAGGCCCGCGCACGCGACGAACGCCAGCACCCGGGCACCGATCGGCAATTCCGTCTCCGGGACGTGGTGGGAACCGCGCCCTTATACTTCGGGTCGTCACCCGCGGCAAGCCTCGGGCGGCGCATTTCATGTTGCGAAACCGCTGCATGACCACCTCCCAGCGCGGCTCGATCCTCGGCAGCGTGCTCGGCATCGTGCTCTGCGGCGGCCTTGGCGGCGTCGCGGCCTGGGCGATCGTAGGGGCGATCGGCCTCGACGGCGTGCCGGGCGCCATCGCGGCCGCCGTCATCGGGATGGTCGCGGCGACTGCCGCGTGGATCGCGCTCGTGTCGCTCGTGCGCGCGCTGCGACGGATGCAATGACCGCCGGGCCCGACATCGCGGCCATCGCGACGCGGCTGATCGTGGCGTACGACACGGTCACCCGGATTGCGCCGATCACGCAGAGCGACCCCTCCTTCGACGTTTCCGTCGCGTACGACGTCCTCCGCGAGATCGAGAACCGGCGCCGCATCGCGCAGGGCTGGCGGGCCGTAGGCCGGAAGATCGGATTCACGAACACGACGATCTGGCCGCGCTACGGCGTCTATCAGCCGATGTGGGCGCACGTGTGGGAGCACACGCTGCACCGGGCGCAGGACGGTCGTGCGATGCTCGCGCTCGCGCCCTTCGTGCAGCCCCGGATCGAACCGGAGGTCGTGTTCGGGCTGCGGGCTCCGCTCGCGGCGACGAGCGACCCGCACGCCGCTCTGGGCGCCGTCGAGTGGATCGCCCCGGGCTTCGAGGTCGTGCAGAGCCATTTCCCTGATTGGAACTTCGCAGCGGCCGACTGCACGGCCGCGTTCGGCTTGCACGGGGCGCTCGTCGTCGGCGCGACCGTCCGCGTCACCGACCGCAACCGTGCGGCGCTCGCCGCCGCGCTGCGGGCGTTCACGCTGACGCTGCGGCGCGGACGCACGGTCGTGGAGCGCGGCATCGGCTCGAACGTCCTGGGAGGTCCCGCCCACGCGCTCGCGCACCTTTCGCGCGCGGTCGCGGGACAGCCGCAGTCTCCGCCGCTCGCGGCAGGCGAGGTGATCACGACGGGGACCGTCACCGACGCGTGGCCGGTGGCGCCCGGGGAA
>DASQBO010000211.1:0-3506 GCA_035635175.1 Casimicrobiaceae bacterium
GCGTGACGCTCGATTGACGAGGACGGCGGGACTCCATGGCCAAGGTGCTAGGCGTGGGTGGCGTGTTCCTCAAGGCGGAGCCGTGGCAGCCGAAAGGGGGCGCGCCGCCGTGACCGACGGCGCGAAGCGCGGTCTCGCCGCAATTCCCCGCGGGGTGTGGGTGCTGGGCGCGGTCAGCCTCTGCATGGACACCTCGTCCGAGCTCGTTCATTCGCTGCTCCCGCTGTATCTTGCCGTCGGCCTCGGCGCGAGCACGCTCGCGATCGGCGTGATCGAGGGCGTCGCGGAGGCGACGGCGCTGGTCGTGAAGGTGTTTTCCGGAGTGCTGTCGGACGCCTTCCGCCGCCGCAAGCCGCTGCTGGTGGCGGGATACGGGCTCGCCGCCGTCACGAAGCTCGTGTTTCCGCTCGCTCCGTCGTTCGCATGGGTCGTCGGCGCGCGCTTCGCCGACCGCGTCGGCAAGGGGATTCGCGGAGCACCGCGCGACGCGCTCCTGGCCGACCTCACGCCCCAAGACGTCCGCGGCGCGAGCTTCGGCCTGCGGCAGACGCTCGACACGGTCGGCGCCGTCGGCGGCCCGCTGCTCGCGATCGTCGCGATGGCGGCGTTCGCGGGTGACTTCAGGACCGCGTTCTGGGTCGCGGTCGTTCCTGCGTTTCTCGCGGTCGCGCTGCTCGTCGGCGGTATCTCCGAGCCCGCGCGGGGCGGCGCTGCGGCCGAAGGCGGGAAGCCGGCACTCGGACTCGCCGCCGTGAAGCGTCTCGGTCGCTCGTACGCGATCGTCGTCGCGATCGCTGCGGTGCTCACGCTCGCGCGCTTCTCCGAGGCGTTCCTCGTGCTCCGCGCGCGCGACGCCGGCCTTTCGCTCGGCGAGTCGCCCTGGGTCATGGTCGTGATGTCGCTCGTGTTCTCGCTGTCCGCCTATCCCGCCGGGGCGGCCGCGGACCGGGGCCATGGCCCGAAGCTCCTGTCGGCCGGGCTGCTCGCGCTGGTTCTCGCGGATCTCGTCCTCGCCAACGCCGCGAGCGGCAGCATCGTGCTCGCCGGCGCGGGGCTTTGGGGACTGCACATGGGCTTGACGCAGGGCCTGCTCGCGGCGCTCGTCGCGGCGGCGGCGCCGGAGGACCTGCGCGGCACCGCATTCGGCGTCTACAACCTCGTCTGCGGCCTGGCGCTGCTCGCGGCGAGCGCGCTCGCCGGCTGGCTGTGGGACGCGTTCGGTCCTGCCGTCACGTTCTACGCCGGTGCCGCGTTCACCGTCGTCGCCTGGGTCGGCTTCCTTCGGCACGGGCGAAAGGCCGCGGAGCTCACGCGGGCTTGATGCCGCACTCCGGCGATCCGCTGTAAGCTCGGGCCGCTCGCTGCGACTCATTCGAGTCCAACGCCGTCTCAGCCCATGCCCACCGCCGCCCCAGCTATGCATGCCGCCGCCGGCGAGCTCTACTACCGCCACGCGCTGCCGGTGCGCATCACGCACTGGATCAACGTCGCGGCGCTCACCATCCTGCTCATGAGCGGGCTCAACATCTTCGACGCGCACCCGGCGCTGTACTGGGGCCACTCCTCGTACGCGGGACGCCCGCCGATCCTCGAGATTGGGGCGCGGGACACGCCTGAGGGCGGCCTGCGGGGCGTCACGCGGGTGCTCGGCGCGGAGTTCGACACGACGGGCCTGCTCGGCGTGTCGCGCGACCGCGATGGTGAGCCCAACGCGACCGCGTTTCCGCGGTGGGCGACGATCCCCGACTTCCGCTGGCTGTCGATGGCGCGGTCGTGGCATTTCTTCTTCGCCTGGATCCTCGTGCTCAACGGGCTCGCCTACATCGCGTGGTCGATCGGCAGCCGGCACCTCGGACGCGACCTCGCGCCGGATCGCGCGGACCTGCGCTCGATTCCGCAGTCGATCCGCGATCACCTGCGCTTCAGGCACCCGCGGGGCGAAGCGGCGAAGCGCTACAACGTCCTCCAGAAGCTCGCCTATCTCGGCGTCATCTTCGTCGTCGTCCCGTTGCTGATCCTGATGGGGCTAGCGATGTCGCCGCGCGCCGATGCCGCGTGGCCGGGTTGGGTGGACCTCTTCGGCGGCCGGCAGTCGGCGCGGACGATCCACTTCGTCTGCGCGTGGATCCTGGTCGCGTTCGTCGCGATCCACGTGTTCGAGGCCGCCGTCGGCGGCCTGTGGAACCATCTGCGCTCGATGGTCACCGGGCGCTATCGTGTGGCGCTGGAGCCCGCCCGTGAAGCGTCCTGAATTCCCGCGCCGGCGCTTCCTCGGCGGCGTGCTCGCGTCGCTCGCCGCGCTGCCGCTCGCCGCGTGCCAGCGCCTGTCGACGAGCGAATGGTTCCCGCGCGTGCTGGAGGCGGGCGAGACCGCGAGCCGCGTAGCGCTGCGGCTCGTCGCGGGGCCGACGGCGCTCGCGCAAGAGTTCACCGAAGCGGATCTCTCGCCGTCGTTCCGCAGCAACGGGACCGCGCAGCCGAACAGCGACGCGTACCGCGCGCTGCAGGCTGCGGGATTCGTCGATTACCGCCTCGTCGTCGACGGCCTCGTCGAGCGGCCGCAGCGGCTCTCGCTCGACGAGCTCAAGGCGCTGCCGTCGCGCACGCAGATCACGCGCCACGACTGCGTCGAGGGCTGGAGCGCCATCGGCAAGTGGAAGGGGACGCGCCTCGGTCCGCTGCTCGACATGGTCCGGCCCAGGGCAGAGGTGCGCTACGCCGTGTTCCATTGCGCCGATCCGTGGGCGCCCGACGGCACGGACTTCTACTACGAGAGCATCGACCTCGACGACGCGCGGCACCCGCAGACGATCCTCGCGTGGGAACTGAACGACGCGCCGCTGCCGGTGAAGAACGGCGCGCCGCTGCGGCTTCGCGTCGAGCGCCAGATCGGCTACAAGCACGCGAAGTACGTGATGCGGATCGAGCTCGTGGCGAGCTTCGCCCACATTGCCGGCGGCAGGGGCGGGTACTGGGAGGATCGCGGCTACCAGTGGTTTGCCGGCATCTGAACCGTCGCCGGACTTTACGACGGGCCACCGCCCGCAGCGAGGATTAGTTCGCAGATCATTGAATTAACGCGACAATAGCGCGCTGACACGCCTCTTGCTTAAGAAGATGCGTCGCGGCGGCGCGCGAGGGGAATATGTGCGCTCCGCACGTCCGATCCCTTCGGAGCGTCCCATGAAACGTCTCGCCGCCTTCTCCGCCTTCGCGTTCGCCTGCCTCTTCTCCGCGGCGGCGATCGCCACGCCGATCACCTACGTCGCCGACCTCACCGGCGCCGCCGAAAGCCCGCCCAGCGGGTCGCCCGGCACCGGCACCGCGATCGTCGTAATCGATCCCAGCGCGCACACGCTGAGCGTCCATGTCGTCTTCGCGGGCCTGATCGGAACGACGACGGCGTCGCACATCCACTGCTGCACCGCGGCGCCCGGGACAGGGACGGCCGGTGTCGCGACCGTGACTCCAACGTTTACCGGATTTCCGCTGGGCGTGACGAGCGG
>DASQBO010000212.1:0-4579 GCA_035635175.1 Casimicrobiaceae bacterium
GACCGGCGCGGAAGCGAGCGCCCGGCCCCAAAACGAAAAAAGGCGCCCGCGGGCGCCTTTTTTGGAGCGATTCGAGAAGGGGCGGGCAGCTACGCGAGCGCCTTGATCGCCTGCGCGAGGCGCGACTTGGTGCGCGAGGCGGCGTTGCGGTGCACGATCTTCTTGTCGGCGATGCGGTCGATCACCGCTTGCGATGCCTGGAACTGCTTCGCCGCCGCCGCCTTGTCGCCGGCGGCGATCGCCTTCCGCACCTTCTTCACCGCGGTGCGGAGCGCGGAACGAAGGCCGGCGTTGCGGCGATTGGTCGCTTCGGCCTGGCGGGCGCGCTTGCGGGCTTGGGCACTGTTGGCCATGTCTGACGATCCTGTGTCTGGAGAAGCGGAAAAAGACCAAGCATAATAGCAGCTTAACGATGCGGGTGCAACCGCCGGGCCGGCCGTGCGACGAGGGCCGCGGCGGGGACGCGCCGTCATCCCCAACCGCCTTGCGATCCCGCCGCCCAATCCCCGCCCCGGCCCCCCGGCCGGACGACCGCCGTTGAAGCTCCTGCGTGCGCTGTCGACCGTGAGCGGCATGACGCTGCTCTCGCGGATCTCGGGCCTCGTCCGCGAGAGCCTCAAGGCGACGGTCTTCGGCGCCGGGCTGCAGATGGACGCGTTCGAGGCCGCGTTCCGGCTGCCGAACATCCTCCGGCGGCTGTTCGCCGAAGGCGCGTTCGCGCAGGCGTTCGTTCCGATCTTCGCCGAGTACCGCCGGCAGCGGGGCGAGGCCGAGACGAAGGCGCTGGTGGGCCGCGTCGGCGCGCTGCTCGCGCTCGTGCTGCTCGGGATCTCGGTCGTCGGCATTCTCGCCGCGCCGGCGCTCGTGTACCTGCTCGCGTCGGGATTCGCGCAGACGCCCGGCAAGGTCGAGCTGACCGCGCAGATGATCCGGATCGTCTTCCCCTACATCCTGTTCGTGTCGCTCGTCTCGCTCGCGGGCGGCGTGCTCAACGTCTATCGCCGCTTCGCCATCCCCGCCTTCACGCCGGTGCTGCTCAACCTGTCGATCATCGGCGCCGCGGTCTTTCTCGCGCCGTACTGCGATCCGCCGATCGTGGCGCTCGCGTGGGGCGTGCTGATCGGCGGCGTCGCGCAGCTCGCGCTGCAGTTCCGGCCGCTGGCCGCGATCGGGATGCTGCCGCGGCCGAGGTTCGACTGGCGCGACGAGGGCGTGCGTCGCGTGCTGCGCGCGATGGGCCCGGCCGTGCTCGGAGTGTCGGCGGCGCAGATCTCGGCGCTCATCAACACGCAGCTTGCCGCGGCGCTGGGCGACGGACGGATCTCGTGGATCACGTACGCGGACCGGCTGATGGAATTCCCGAGCGCGCTCCTCGGCGTCGCGCTCGGGACGGTGATCCTGCCGTCGCTCGCCAAGCACCACGCCGACGCGAACCACCACGAATACGCGTCGCTGCTCGACTGGGGGCTCCGTCTCGCGTTCCTGCTCGCGCTCCCGGCGGCAGTCGCGCTGTGGATCCTCGCGACGCCGATGATCGCGACGCTCTACCAGTACGGCCGCTTCACGGCGAACGACGTGCTGCAGACGCGCGACGCGCTGCTGGGCTACAGCATCGGCCTGCTCGGCTTCATTCTGGTGAAGATCCTCGCGCCGGGGTTCTACGCGCGCCAGGACATGAAGACGCCGGTGAAGATCGCGTTCGCGACCGTCCTCTTCGCGCAGACGCTCGCGCTGATCCTCATGTTCCGGATCGGCCACGCGGGGCTCACGCTGTCGACCTCGCTCGGGTCGTGCCTCAACGCCGGACTCCTGTTCTGGTTCCTGCGCCGTCGCGGCGTCTACGCGCCGCGCCCGGGCTGGCTCCTGTTCGTCTCGAAGCTCATGCTCGCGCTCTTCGTGCTCGCCGTGGTGCTCCTGGCGATCGTCGGGCCGCCGTCGCTGTGGCTCGCGGCCACGCTGTGGACCAAGGTCGGGCGGCTCGCCTGGGTCTGCGCGGCGGGCGGCGCGGCGTACTTCGGCGCGCTCTGGCTCCTCGGGTTCCGGCTCGCGGACTTCGACCGGCGGGAAGCGGACGCCGATCCCGGCGCGGCCCTCGACGCGGGCGACCGCTAGGAGCTGCGGCCTTCTAGCTGTTCTCGGGCCCCTTGCGGTAGGGACAGCGCGGCTTCACGCACTCGGCGTAAAGATAGAGCGCGTGCTCGGCGATCTGGAATCCGCGCTCGTGCGCGACCTTCTGCTGCCGCTTCTCGATCTCCGAGTCGTAGAACTCCTCGACGCGTCCGCACTGCAGGCACACCAGATGATCGTGGTGCCGTCCCTCGTTGAGCTCGAACACCGACTTGCCGGATTCGAAATGGTGGCGCGTGAGGAGTCCGGCCTGCTCGAATTGCGTGAGCACCCGGTAGACGGTCGCGAGGCCGATGTCGAGGCCCTCGCTCAGGAGCTGCCGGTAGACGTCCTCCGCGGTGAGGTGCCGTACCTTCGACGCCTCGAACAGGCTGATGATCTTGAGGCGGGGCGCGGTGGCCTTGAGGCCCGCATTCTTGAGGTCGTGCGGCGAGGTCATCGGGCGCGCTCCCGGGGCAAGGCGGCGGAATCGGACGGGCGCCGGCCGCGCGCCCCGGCAGGCGCGTCGGAGAGACGCCCGCGGCTATAATAGCGCTTCGCATTCAAGGCTCCAAAGGACGTGTCCCTCCGCTTCCCCGTGCCCGTGTCGGCCGCCGCGCTCGCCCTCGCCGCCGGGCTCGCCGCAGGCTGCGCGACGATCGACACCTATGCCCCGACGCTGCGCTCGTTCGGCGTATACAAGCTCGACATCAACCAGGGCAACTACATCTCGCAGGACATGGTCGACAAGCTCAAGGTCGGCCAGACGCGCCAGCAGGTGCGGCTGATCCTCGGGACGCCGCTCCTCGTCACGGCCTTCCGCGACGACCGCTGGGACTACACCTACCTGTTCAACCGGCAGGGACGCACGCTCGAGCAGCGCAACTTCACGGTCTATTTCGTCGACGACAAGCTCGCCCGCTGGGAGGGCGACGAGGCGCCGCCCTCGACGGCGGAGCTCAACCGCGAGGCTGCGGCGCGCACGGCCGGCGAGATGAAGTGGGGCTCGGAGCGCACCTGGTGGGACAGCATCCTCGACGTCTTCAGGCAGTGAAGGAACTGTCGGTGCCACGCGTTCGTGTCCACGGCATGAGCAGGCCCTGATGTCGATCCGGGTGGCGATCGCCGGCGCAGGCGGCCGCATGGGGCAGGCGCTGGTCGAGGCGGTGCTCGGCGATCCGGAGCTTGCGCTGGCCGCGGCGCTCGACGTCGCGACGAGCGCGCTTGCGGGCCAGGACGCGGGACTCCGCTTCGGGCGCACGACGGGCGTCGTCGTGGGCGCGGACGTCGACGCGGCAGTGCGCGCGGCCGACGTTCTGATCGATTTCACGCGGCCCGAAGGCACGATGGCGCACGTCGAGGCCTGCGCCGGCCACGGCACCGGCGCCGTCGTCGGCACGACCGGGCTCGCTGCCGTGCAGAAGGCGCGGCTCGAAGCGCTCGCCACGCGGATTCCCATCGTGCTCGCGCCGAACATGAGCGTCGGGGTGAACGTGCTGCTGTCGCTCGTCGAGACCGCGGCACGGCAGCTCGGTCCCGGCTACGACGTCGAGATCGTCGAGATGCACCACCGGCACAAGATCGACGCGCCCTCGGGCACGGCGATCGCGCTCGGCGAGGCCGCAGCGCGCGGCGCCGGTCGCTCGCTCGCCGAGTGCGCGGTCTATGCGCGGCAGGGCGTCACCGGCGAGCGCAAGGCGGGCGCGATCGGCTTCGCGACGCTGCGCGGCGGCGACGTCGTGGGCGAGCACACCGTCGTCTTCGCCGGCGCCGGCGAGCGCCTCGAGCTCGCGCACAAGGCGGCGTCGCGGCAGAACTTCGCGGCCGGGGCGCTCCGGGCGGCCCGTTTCGTCGCCGCGCGGCGCGCCTCGGGGCAGACGGGCCTCGCCGACATGCGGGACGTCCTCGGGCTCGGCTAGGGCCCGCTCGCGTTGCGGTCATAGCGTGAACAGGCCCTGACACCGTGGCGCCGGCGGCGCACCCGTTCGATCTGCAGGGCGCGCTCGCGCTCGTGACCGGCGGTGGCTCGGGGATCGGGCTCGCGATCGCCGAGGGCCTGGGCCGCGCCGGCGCGCGCGTCGTCGTCAACGGTCGCAACCGCGCGAAGCTCGACGCGGCGGCGGCGAAGCTCGCAGGCGCAGGCATCGCGGCGACGACGGCGCCTTTCGACGTGACCGACGCTGAGGCGGTCGAGGTCGGGATCGCCGCGATCGCGCGCGAGCACGGCGACATTCACATCCTCGTCAACAATGCGGCGATGGTCCGCCGCCAACCGCTCGAGGCGTTCTCGCTCGAGCAGTGGCGCGAGCTGCAGGCGGCCAACCTCGATGGCCCGTTCCTCGTGACGCGCGCCGTCGTCCCCGCGATGAAGGCACGGCGGCGGGGCAAGATCCTCAACGTCTGCTCGATCGCATCGGACCTCGGGCGCCCGAACATCGTCGCTTATGCCGCGAGCAAAGGCGGCGTCAAGATG
>DASQBO010000213.1:0-4364 GCA_035635175.1 Casimicrobiaceae bacterium
TGTTCCGGATGGATCCGTCGCTCGAGCCCGAGCGCTTCGAGCCGGAGCTCGACGCGGCCGCGGAGCTCGGCGCAGCGCACATCATCGCGCAGCTGCCCGATCCCGACCGTGCGCGTGCCACCGCGCGGTTCGCCCGGCTCTGCGACCTCGCGCAGGCCCGCGGCCTCTTCGTGAGCCTCGAGTTCCCGCACTGGACCGAGACCGGGACCCTGTCGGAGGCGGCGCGCATCGTGCGCGCGGCCGACCGCTCCAATGCGGGCATCCTCGTCGACATGCTGCACTTCGGGCGCTCCGGGTCGAGCCAGGACGAGCTCGCGAAGCTGCCCCGCGAGTGGTTCCGCTTCGCCCACGTGTGCGACGCCGCGATCGAGGTTCCGCCGACGATGGCGGGGATCATCCGAACCGCGCGCGACGAGCGGCAATTCCCGGGCGAAGGGGGCATTCCGGTGCGCGAGATCCTCGCGCGGATGCCGCAGGACATTCCGTACGCGCTCGAGATTCCGCGGATGACGTTAACGAAGGCCGTCGGACCCGAAGAGGTCGCGCGCCTCGCGGTCGCCGTCGCGAAGAGCCACCTGGACGACTCCGCGGGCGAGCGGCGCGCGGCGGCGAGCGCCCGTGCGAACCACGGGACCCGCGCGCGCGCCCACTGACCCCCCGGAGCGAGGACCCGCCATGACCCGCGTCGTCGACTGGTACTTCCGCGTGCTGCGCGGCTTCATCGCGCTCTGCCTCGCGGCGATGGTCGTGCTCGTGTTCGGCAACGTCGTCCTGCGCTACGCGTTCAACTCGGGCATCACGGTGTCCGAGGAGCTCTCGCGCTGGCTGTTCGTGTGGCTCACTTTCGTCGGGGCGGTCGTCGCGCTGCGCGACCACGCGCACCTCGGGATGGACTCGGTCGTCTCGCGCCTCCCTCCGTGGGGCAAGAAGGCATGCTTCCTCCTGTCGAACGCGCTGATGCTCTACTGCGTGTACCTCTTCTTCGTCGGCAGCTGGGAGCAGGTGGGGATCAACGTCGGCAACATGGCGCCGGCGACCGGGCTCTCGTCCGGCTGGTTCTACTACTCGGTCGGCGTCTTCTTCTCGGTGATGGCCGCCGCGCTCCTGCTCCGCAACCTGTGGCAGGCGGTGTCGGGCAGGCTCGCCGACCGCGACCTGATCCAGGTTCGCGAGTCCGAGGACAAGGCGAAGGCCGAATTCGCGGGGCACGGAACGCCGGGCGCGACGGGCGACGGCACCCGGTGAGGGGCTCGACGTGACCATCGCCGTCTTCCTGTTCTCGCTCCTGGGCGCGATGGCGCTCGGGATGCCGATCGCGTTCGCGCTCCTCGTCTGCGGCGCGGCGCTCATGTACCAGCTCAACATGATGGACGCGCAGATCATCGCGCAGAACCTGATCGCCGGCGCCGACAGCTTCCCGCTGATGGCGGCGCCGTTCTTCCTGCTCGCCGGCGAGATCATGAACTCGGGCGGGCTGTCCAAGCGGATCGTCAACGTCGCACTGACGCTCGTCGGCCACGTGCGGGGCGGCCTCGGCTACGTCGTGATCCTCGCCTCCTGCATCCTGGCCGCGCTGTCGGGCTCGGCGGTCGCGGACGCCGCGGCGCTGTCGGCGCTCCTGTTCCCGATGATGGTCAAGGCGGGCCACAACCCGGCCAAGTCGGCGGGGCTCATCGCGGCCGGCGGCATCATCGGGCCCATCATCCCGCCGTCGATCGGCTTCATCATCTTCGGCGTCGCCGCCGGCCTGTCGATATCGAAGCTCTTCCTTGCCGGCATCGTGCCGGGGATCCTGATCGGCGCCGGTCTTGCCGCCGCGTGGTGGTGGGAGGTGCGGCAGGAGCACATCGTCCCGCCGCCGCGGGCGTCGCACAAGGAGGTGATCCGCGCGCTCGTCGACGGGGTGTGGGCGCTGATGCTGCCGGGCATCATCGTCTTCGGCCTCAAGTTCGGGATCTTCACGCCGACGGAAGCCGGGGTCGTCTGCGCCGTCTACGCGCTCTTCGTCGCGATCTTCATCTACAAGGAGCTCAAGTGGAAGGACGTCTACGGCGTCTTCGTGGTTGCCGCCGAGACGACCGCCGTCGTGATGTTCCTGGTCGCCGCGGCGCTCGTGTCCGCCTGGCTCATCACGATCGCCGAGCTTCCTGGGCAGGTCACGGCGCTGCTCCAGCCGTTCATGGACAGCCCGCTGCTGCTGATGATCGCGATGCAGCTGCTCGTCGTGATCGTCGGCACCGCGCTCGACATGACGCCGACGATCCTGATCCTCACGCCCGTGCTGATGCCGATCGTCAAGCAGGCCGGCATCGACCCGATCTACTTCGGCGTGCTCTTCATCATCAACAACTCGATCGGCCTCATCACGCCGCCGGTCGGCACGGTGCTCAACACCGTGTGCGGCGTGGCGAAGATCAAGATGGACGACATCATCAAGGGCGTGTGGCCGTTCATGGTCGCGCAGCTCGTCGTGCTGTTCCTGCTGATCGTCTTCCCGTGGCTCGTGACCGGGCCCGCGAAGTGGTTCAGCGGCTAGCGCCGGCAGCGGGGCGCCCGGAAATTCGCGTTCGTTCGGAAGGTCCTTACCAAGAGGAGAGGCGGAAATGAGAATGTCGACGAAGTGGATTGCGGCAGCGGTGTGCGGCCTGTTCGTGGTCGCCGGCGCCGCGCAGGCGCAGGTAGGAGAGCACACGTTCCGCTGGACGACGGCGAACCCGGCCGGGCACCCGATCCCGGTGGGGGGCCAGAAGTTCGCGGATCTCGTCGCGCAGAAGAGCGGCGGCAAGATGCAGGTCAAGGTGTTCCCGGGCGGCGTGCTCGGCGGCGACGTCCAGGTGCTCTCGGCGGTTCAGGGGGGCACGATCGACATGGCGTCGATGAACTCCGGGATCCTGCAGGGACAGATCAAGGAATACGCGATCGTCGACTTCCCCTTCCTCTTCGACAACGCAAAGGAAGTCGATGCGATCCTCGACGGCCCGATCGGCAAGCAGCTCGCCGACAAGCTTCCGGAGAAGGGCCTCGTCCACCTCGCGTACTACGACCTGGGCTTCCGCCAGCTGACGAACAGCAAGCGCCCGATCAAGACCGCCGAGGACATCGTCGGGCTCAAGATCCGCGTCATCCAGTCGCCGATCTACATCGACACGTTCAACGCCCTGGGCGCGAACTCGGTGCCGATGGCGTTCCCCGAGGTGTACACGGCGCTCGAGCAGAAGGCGATCGACGGTCAGGAAAACCCGTTCACCGTCATCGAGGCGAACAAGTTCCAGGAAGTGCAGAAGTACCTCGCGGGCACCAACCACATGTACAACCCGCAGTCGATGTTCATCAGCAAGAAGACCTGGGATCGTCTCAACAAGGACGAGCAGCAGATCCTGCTCGACGCGGCCAGGGAATCGGCAGCCTTCCAGCGCAAGTTCTCGCGCGACGCGCAGGCCGCATCGCTGGCCAACCTGAAGAAGACGATGGAGTACACCGAGCTCCCGCCGGCCGAAATCGCCAAGATCCGGACGAAGCTCAAGCCGGTCATCGACAAGTTCAGCGCTCAGGTCGGCGCCGATTTCGCGAAGCAGGTCTACGGCGAGATCGACAAGGTCCGCGGCAAGTAGGCGCATCGGGTCGTTCGGCCGGACGGTGCGGCGGTTGCGCTGCACCGTGGCCGGCTGCACTCGTCGATCGCGAGAACGTGCGTGTCCAAGGTGCGCATAGCCGTCGTCGGCGCGGGGGTCGTCGGGCGCCGGCACATCGAGGAGATCGAGCGGAGCCCTTCGGCGGCGCTAGCGTCCGTCGTCGACGTCTCGCCGGCGGCGGCCGATGTCGCCCGGCGGCGAGGCGTGGCGCTCTACGGCTCGCTGGCGAAGCTCTTCGCGCAGGACCGGCCCGACGGGGTGATCCTCGCGAGCCCCAACCTGCTCCACGTCGAGCAGGGGCTCGAGTGCGTCGCGGCGGGCGTTCCGGCGCTCGTCGAGAAGCCGGTTGCCCACACGCTCGAGGAGGGCCTGCGGCTCTGCGCGGCCGCCGAGCGTGCACGCGTGAAGCTCCTGGTCGGCCACCATCGACGGCACAGTCCGATCCTGCACAGGGCCGTCGCCGTCGTGCGGTCCGGGATCCTCGGGCCGCTCGTCGGCGTGCTCGGCAGCGCGATGTTCTACAAGCCCGACGGGTACTACGACGGGCCGAACGCGTGGCGCCGGGCGCCGGGCGGCGGCCCGATCCTCATCAACCTGGTGCACGAGGTCGACAACCTGCGCGCGATGGTCGGAGAAATCGTCGCCGTGCAGGCCTTCGCGTCGAACGCGACGCGGGGCTTCGAGGTCGAGGATACGGTGGCGATCAGCCTGCGCGTCCACAACGGCGCGCTC
>DASQBO010000214.1:0-5296 GCA_035635175.1 Casimicrobiaceae bacterium
TTTCTCTGGTATGAGACCTACCCTTCGCAGGCCGCTTACGACAACCATCTGAAGGTCGCCATGGTGAACTTCAAGAAGGAATTCGGTCCCACTCCCGACGGGTTGATCCAGCGTCCCTCCGAGTCCGACGTCTACTTCGAGATCGGGGGCGCGCGAAATTGACGGCCGAACGAAGCGCCGATGCCTGAATCTCCTCCGGCGTGCCGGCACGCAAGCGCGGCTCCGCCGGCGATGATCGCTTCCTAATTCACAGCGTACGATGAAGATCACATTGGTGGGATCCCGCTATTTCGGGGCGACGGTGTTCGAGGCGCTCCGCAAGGAAGGCGTCGATGTCGCGCGCGTCGTCGCGCCGGCGGCCGACGACCGGCTCGCGCTTGCGGCGCAGGCGGCAGGCGTGCCGCTCCACGTGCTGCAGAACCCGAAGATCGTGCCCGGCGAGGCGATCGCGGAGGGATCCGACCTCATCGTCGCGGCGCACACGCACGCGCGCGTGAGCAACGAGGCCCTCGCGCGCTCCCGCCTCGGCGGCATCGGCTACCATCCTTCGCTCCTGCCGCGGCACCGCGGGATCGCCGCCGTCGAGTGGACGATCATGGAAGGGGACCCGATCGCAGGGGGGTCGGTGTATCACCTCGCCGACGGATGGGATGCGGGAGCGATCGCCGCGCAGGACTGGTGCTTCGTGGCCAAGGGCGAGACCGCGCGCGAGCTGTGGGAGCGGGCGCTGGCGCCGATGGGCCTCGCGCTCCTCACCCGCGTCGTTCGCCATGCGGCGCAGCACGGCGAGCTGCCTTCGCATCCGCAGGACCCGCGCTTCGCGACGAAGGCGCCGCTCGTCCGCGGGAGCGTGTCGCTGACCGACGAGCGGCAGCCGGAGGTCGTGTCGCTCGTCGTCACCGCGATCGGTTCCGACCGTCCCGGCATCGTCCGTCAGCTGTCCGAGCGCGCCCAGGGGTTCGGCGCGAATTGGGCGGGCAGCCGCATGGCCAACATCGCCGGCCAGTTCGCCGGCATGGTGCACTTCGAGGTGCCGGCCGCGAAGGCGGACGCGCTGACGTCCGCGCTGCAGGGGCTCGAGTCCGCGGGGCTGCGCATCGTCATCGCGAAGACCGCGCCCTTGCCGGCGCCGGCCGGCCGGCGGCTCGTCGCGCTGGAGCTCGAGGGTCCGGACCGCCCCGGCATCGTTCGCGATCTTTCGCGCAGCCTCGCCGACCGCGGCGTGAGCATCGAGGAAATGCACACCGAGATACTCGAAGCCGCCGGCGACGGGCACACGTTCAAGATAAGAGCGTCGCTGGTCGTGCCGGCGGCGGTCTCCAATGAGGAGCTGCATCGCGGGCTCGACGCGCTGGCCAGCGAAATGATGGTCGACATCGACGCCGGATGACGCGCGAAGGCTGATCGACGGGCGAAGTCCGCGGGCGATGCATACGGTTGCCAGGTCCTGCCTCGGCACGCGACGCGGGGCGCGGAACGCGGTGCGCGGCCAGGGCTTCACCATGCTGGAATTGATGGCCGTCGTGGCCGTCATCGCCATCCTGGCAACGCTCGCCATCCCGTCCTATCTGGATCGGATCGTCCGCGATCAGATCAAGGCGGCGCTGCCCCTCGCCGATGTCGCGAAGCAGCCGATCGCCGCGTCCTGGTCGCGCGACGGGACCTTTCCGGCGGACAACGCCGCCGCCGGCCTGCCGCCCGCGGAAAAGATCGTCGCCAATTACGTGAGCTCGGTGTCGGTGGTCGACGGCGCCATCCACATGACCTTCGGCAACCGCGCGAACAAGGCCATTGCCGGGAAGATCCTGAGCCTGCGCCCGGCGGTCGTGGAGGACGCGCCGATGGTGCCGGTCGCCTGGATCTGCGGCAGCGCGGAAGCGCCCGAGAAGATGACGGTCAGCGGCCGGAACCTGACCGATGTGCCGGCCACGCTGCTGCCCGTCGACTGCCGCGCGCTCAAGCGGTAGCCTCTCGGGCGCGGATGCGGCCGGGTGAAGCGGCGAGACCCGCCGGCATCGAAATGTCACGTCTGGCGCTCCGCGAATTCGACTACGACCTGCCGCGCGAGCTGATCGCGCAGGCGCCCGCGCGCGAGCGCACCGGCAGCCGCCTCCTGCACGTCGACGGCGCGAAGCTCGCCGACCTCGCGTTCACGGACCTGCCGCGGCTCGTCGCGCCGGGCGATCTCCTCGTCTTCAACGACACGCGCGTGATCAGGTCGCGCCTGATTGCAGCCAAGGCGAGCGGCGGTCGCGTCGAGCTCCTGCTCGAGCGGCTGCTCGGGGCGCACGAGGCGCTGTTCCAGCTCCGCGCGAGCCATCCTCCGAAAGTCGGCGGCGTCCTCCTGCTGCCGGGGGAAGCGCGGGCCGAGGTCGTCGAGCGCCGCGAGCGCTTCTTCGCGCTGCGCCTCGCGGGCGGCGCGACGTTCCTCGATTACCTCGAGCGGCACGGCGCCGTGCCGCTGCCCCCGTACATCGAGCGCGCCGCCGAAGCGAGCGACGAGACGCGCTACCAGACGGTGTACGCGCGGCACGCGGGCGCCGTCGCCGCGCCGACCGCGGGGCTCCATTTCGACGCGACGCTCCTCTCGGCGCTCGAGCGGGGCGGCGCGAGCTTCGCCTACGTGACGCTGCACGTCGGCGCCGGCACCTTCGCGCCGGTCACGCTCGAGGACGTCGCCCGGCACACGATGCATCCCGAGTGGTATCGCGTTCCTGCGGAAACCGCGGTCGCCATCGCCGCGGCGCGTGCGCGCGGCGGTCGCGTGCTCGCCGTCGGCACGACGAGCGTCCGCGCGCTCGAGTCCGCGGTGCAGGACGACGGCACCGTGCGCGCGGGCGAGGCCGAGACGCGCATCTTCATCACCCCCGGCTACCGCTTCCGCGTCGTCGACCGTCTGCTCACCAATTTCCACCTGCCGCGTTCGACGCTGCTGATGCTCGTCTCGGCGTTCGCGGGCCGGGCGACCATCCGCGCAGCGTACGCGCACGCGATCGCGCAGCGCTACCGCTTCTACAGCTATGGCGACGCGATGCTGCTCGAACCCGCGCTGGAACCTATCCCAAAACAGGCTGCACGGCCCGATGATTTTGACGTGTCCTCGGGCCGTTCGCCGGGATCTTGAGATACGTTCTAGAATCGAGGCGATGAAGTTCTCGCTGCTCGCGACGGCCGGCCGCGCCCGCCGCGGCCGACTCGAGCTCGCGCACGGGACGGTCGAGACGCCGGTGTTCATGCCGGTCGGCACCTACGGCACGGTGAAGGCGATGACGCCGCGCGAGCTCGAGGAGGTCGGCGCGCAGATCGTCCTCGGCAACACGTTCCACCTGTGGCTGCGGCCGGGCGTCGACGTGATCCGCGCCCACCGCGGGCTCCACCGGTTCATGGGCTGGACCCGGCCGATCCTGACGGACTCGGGCGGCTTCCAGGTGTGGAGCCTCGGCGCACTGCGCCAGGTGCGCGAGGACGGCGTCGCGTTCGCGTCTCCGGTCAACGGCGACCGGCTGCTGCTCACGCCGGAGATCTCGATGCAGGTCCAGCGCGCGCTCGACGCCGACGTCGTCATGGTGTTCGACGAGTGCACGCCCTACCCCGCGACGCGCGACGAAGCCGCGCGGTCGATGGAGCTCTCGCTCGCGTGGGGGCGGCGCTGCCGCGCGCAGTTCGACGCCGACGCGAACCCGAACGCGCTCTTCGGCATCGTCCAGGGCGGGATGCACGAGGACCTGCGCGACGCGTCGCTCGCCGGGCTGCGCGCGATCGGTTTCGACGGCTACGCCATCGGCGGGCTGTCGGTGGGCGAGCCGAAGGCCGAGATGATGCGGATACTCGACCACACGGCAGAGCGGCTGCCGGCCGACCGCCCGCGCTACCTGATGGGCGTCGGCACCCCCGAGGACATCGTCGCCGGCGTGACCGCCGGCGTCGACATGTTCGACTGCGTGCTGCCGACGCGAAACGCGCGGAACGGCCACCTGTTCACCCGCTTCGGCGACGTGCGGATCCGCAACGCTGTCCATCGTACGGATCCCCGGCCGCTCGACGAGACCTGCGAGTGCTACACGTGCCGGCACTTCTCGCGCGCCTACCTCCACCACCTCCAGCGCGTGAACGAGATCCTGGGCGCGCGCCTCAACACGATCCACAACCTCCACTATTACCTCGGCCTCGCCACTGCGCTGCGCCGCGCGGTCGAGGAGGACCGGCTGCCCGACTTCGCCGCCGCGTTCGCCGCGGATCGCGCCCGCGCGCCCGTCGAGACGGGGCGCGACCGCTGAGACCGGACGACCCGGCGTGGTAGAATGACGGGCTTTTCGCCGGTGGCCCATGCCCGCGCGCCGGCGCCCGATTTCGGAGGATCCTCACGTGCTGCTCGACTTCCCGATCACCCCCGCGTACGCGCAGGCCGCCGCGCCGTCCGGTCCCGCCGGCGATCTGATGACCTTCCTGCCGATGATCGCGATCTTCGTCGTCTTCTACTTTCTCCTCATCCGCCCGCAGCAGAAGCGAGCGAAGGAGACGCGCGCGATGCTGGCCGCGCTGCAGAAGGGCGACGAGGTCGTCACCGCGGGCGGCATCGTCGGCCGGATCTCGAAGCTGGGCGAGCAGTACGCGACGGTCGAGATCGCGAACGGCATCGAGGTCAACGTCCAGCGCGGCTCCGTCTCGCAGCTCCTGCCGAAGGGCACGATCAAGACGCTCTGACGGGCGCCGGGCCGAGACCGGCTCGGGCGTCGCAGCGCAGGACACCGGGGTTTCCCGCATGAATCGCTATCCTCTCTGGAAGTACGTGCTGATCGCGATCGCGCTCGTGGTCGGCATCCTCTACACGCTGCCGAACTTCTTTCCCGAGGTCCCCGCGGTCCAGGTCAGCACGTCGAAGTCGACGGCGAAGGTGGACACGGCGCTGCTCGGGACCGTCGAGGACGCCCTCAAGGCGGCGTCGATCTCGTATCGGGGCGCCGCGCTCGACCCGACGGGCATCAAGGTCCGCTTCGCCGATCCCGACACTCAGCTCAAGGCGAAGGACGTGCTGCAGGGCAAGCTCGGCGACGACTACATCGTCGCGCTGAACCTGCTGTCGTCCTCGCCGCACTGGCTCGCCGCGGTCGGCGCGCTGCCGATGTACCTCGGGCTCGACCTCCGGGGCGGCGTTCACTTCCTGCTGCAGGTCGACATGAAGGCGGCGCTCGACAAGGCCGCCGACCGCTACACGACCGACATCCGTTCGCTCCTGCGCGAGAAGAAGGTCCAGTACGGCGGCGTCGTGCGCGAGGGCACGAACGTCGTCGTCCGC
>DASQBO010000215.1:0-5512 GCA_035635175.1 Casimicrobiaceae bacterium
AAGGCGACCGCCTTGGCGATGCGGGCCTTGAGTTCGGGAATCGTCTGCTCCGTGTCCTCATGGACGGGAATCGGGACGCCGGCGAGCCGCGCGACGACGCCCTTCGCCGTGTCGCACGCGATCTGCACCTGCGAGCGCATCGGCAGCATATCGGGGTACAGCCGGTAGCCGGTCAGCACGAGCGGGTCGATCTTCCTCGCGTCGACGTGCGCCTGCGCCTTGTCGAGGATTGCAGAGAGGTTGCCGAGGATGTTGGCGAAGCGCGGAACGCTCGCCTGGTACATGGAGATCTTCACGGAAGAGTCCTTGTTCGTGGAAGGGACGACGCCGCCATTCTAGCGCGCCGGCGTCGCCGCCGCGTTCTTGACGCCCCCGGCCGCCGTCCCCATAATGATTCGCATGCGAATGACTTGCTGGCGAATCGAATGAGCGCGCCCACCCCCGCGGGCGAGCGCTCCGCGCGCGCCGCCCGCGGCGTCGGTGCGGTGCGCGCGAGAGGCGCGGCGCCCGCCCTCGAGACGATCGGCCCGCTCGTGCACGGGCTGGCGAAGTCGTGGCGCCAGGAGCTCGACCGGCGCTTGCGCCCGCTCGGGCTCACGCGCGCCCAGTGGCAGGCGCTGCTCCTGGTCTCGCGCGCTCCGCGCGGCCTCACCCAGCGCGAGCTCGCCGATGCGCTCGACATCGGCGCCCCGGCGACGGTGGCGCTCGTCGACCGGATGGAGCGCGACGGCCTGGTGGCGCGCGCGCCCGTTCCCGGCGATCGTCGCCGCAACGCCGTGCGCGCCACGGCGTCGAGCCGCCGGCTCTTCGCGCGGATCGAGGCCGCGGCGGCAGAGCTGCGCCGCGAGATCTTCGCGGGAATGACGACGGCGGAGGTGCTGACGCTGCAGCGGTTGCTGAGACGGGCGCGAGAGCGCGTCGAAGCGGTGCGGACATGATCAGGCGCCTGCCCAAGTCGCGCCCGCGGCTGTCGCTCCTCGTCGGTGTGATCGCGGCCGTTGCGGCCGCCGCGGGCGGCTACGCGTACTGGCGCGACAGCAGCACGCGGCAGTCGACCGAGAACGCCTACGTCAACGCGCGGATCGTACAGGTGTCCTCGCTCGCGATGGGGCAGGTCGTCGAAGTCCCGATCCACGAGAACGAGTACGTGCGCAAGGGCGACGTGCTGTTCGCGCTCGATCGCCGGCCGTTCGAGGCGGCGCTCGCCGAGGCCGAGGGAAAGCTGCGCCAGGCGCAGCAGGGCACCCGCGCCGACACGTCGGAAGTGGCGGCCGCCGAGGCCGACGTCGCGAAGCTGCGCGCCGATCTCGCGAACGCCGAAAGCAACCTGCGCCGGACCTCCGAGCTCGTGCGCCAGAATTTCATGTCGAAGCAGGCGCTCGACGACGCGCAGGCCCGCGTCAACGCGTCGCGGGCGGCGGTCGAGGCGGGACAGGCGCGCGTCGCCAAGGCCCGCACGGCGATCGCCACCGCCGGTGGCGTCACCCCGGCCGTCCGCGTCGCGCAGGCCGAGGTCGACAAGGCGCGGCTCGACCTCGAGCACGCGGTGACGCGGGCGACCGAGGACGGCTGGATCACGCGCTTCGATCTCACGCCCGGCACCGTGGTGACGCCGGGGACGCCGCTGTTTGCGCTCGTGGTCGGCCGCAGCTTCTGGGTGGACGCCAATTTCAAGGAGACGGAGCTCGGAGGCGTGCGACCGGGCCAGCCGGCGAAGATCGTCGTGGACATGTATCCCGACCACGCGTTCCACGGGCGGGTCGAGAGCCTGGCCGGGGGCACGGGCGCCGCGTTCTCGCTGCTGCCGCCGCAGAACGCGAACGGCAACTGGGTCAAGGTCGCGCAGCGCGTTCCGGTGCGCGTCAGCATCGAGGACCCGGATCCGGCGTTTCCGCTTCGCGTCGGCGCGACGGCGACGGTGACCGTCGACCTCGCCGCGACCCCGGCGCCCGCCGTCTCGCAGCGCTGAGCGCGATGGGTCGCGCGCCGTCGAAACCCGCGGCGCCGGACGGCGCGTCGCGCGTACTCGTCACGCTGGCGGTGATGGGCGCCACCGTGATCCAGGTGCTCGACACGACGATCGTGAACGTGGCGCTGCCGCACATGGCCGGCGAGCTTGCCGCGACGCTGGACCAGGTCGGGTGGGTGCTGACGAGCTACATCGTCGCGTCCTCGATCGTGATGCCGATGACGGGCTTCCTCACCGACCGCCTCGGCCGCCGCAGGTACCTGCTCCTCAGCATCTTCGGTTTCGTCGTCGCCTCGGCGCTCTGCGGGATCGCCGGCTCGCTCGGACAGATGGTCGCGTTCCGCCTGCTGCAGGGGCTGTTCGGCGCGTCGCTCGTGCCCCTGTCGCAGGCAATCATGGTCGACACGTATCCGGCGCACGAGCGCGGCAAGGCGCTCGCCATCTGGGGGATGGGCGTGATGGTCGCGCCGATCCTCGGGCCGACGATCGGCGGCTGGCTCACCGAGACCGTCAACTGGCGCTGGAACTTCTACATCAACGTGCCGGTCGGCGCGCTGTCGCTGCTGCTCGCGCTGCGCTACGTGCCCGACACGCCGGTGAAGCAGCGCAGCATGGACTGGTGGGGCTTCGTCTTCCTCGCCGCGTTCATCGCCGGGCTCCAGTTCACGCTCGACCGCGGACAGCAGTCGGACTGGCTCGACGCGCGGTCGATCCGGATCGCCATCGGGGTGCTGGTGGCCGGGCTCGTCCTCTTCGTCTGGCACGCGGTGACCACGCGTCGCCATCCTCTGTTCAGCCTGCGCCTGTTCGCAGACCGCAACTTCACGGCGGCCACGGTCGTCGCGGCGGCGATGGGGCTGTCGCTCTTCGGGGGCATGCTGCTGCAGCCGCTGTTCTTCGAGGGCATTCTTCAGTTCCCGACCTTCGACACCGGGCTCGCGATGGTGCCGCGCGGCCTGGGGAGCCTGGCCAGCATGCTGCTCGTCGGCCGCATGCTGCCGAAGTTCGGCGCGAAGAAGCTCATCTACTTCGGGATAGCGGTGAGCCTGGTCGGCGCGTGGCTCATGACCCGGCTGAGCCTCGACGTCACGGCACGCGACACGGTCCTCGCGCTCCTGCTGCAGGGATTCGGCATCGGCTTCGTCTTCATTCCGCTGTCCGCCGTGGCGTTCGCGACGCTGCCGGCGGGGCTCGCCACCGAGGCCGCCGGCGTCTACAACCTGATCCGCTCGATCGGGTCGTCGATCGGAATCTCGATCGTGAGCGTGTACATGAGCCGGGGCGCGCAGGCGAGCTGGAGCGCGCTTCGCGGCTACGTCGACCCCTATCGCTTCGAGGTGCAGCAGTATCTCGATCCGATGCGGCTCAAGGCGCAGGGCGCGGGACTCGCGCTCATCGCGCAGCAGGCGGCGCTGCAGGCCCAGATGCTGGGTCTCCTGCAGGCGCTGTGGCTGATCGTCGCGAGCTTCGTCGCGATGATCCCGCTCGTGATGCTCCTCAAGCCCGCGCGGGGCGCGGCGACCGCGCCGGCCGCGGCCGCCGAGTGACCGGGGCTCGCCCTATTTCGGCTTGTGACAGGCCGTGCACACGAAGTGCGAGTCGGCGATCTCCGGCTTGCCGCCGGCGCTTGCGTAATGGCTCATCGGCGCCGGGGGAGGGAGCCCTTTCGGCTGCTTCTTGCCGATCTCGCGCGGCTGATCGTGGCACTCGAGGCAGCTGTTCTCCTGCTTCATGACCAGATAGCCTTCGATCGAATGCGGGATCGCCGGCGCGGTCTGCGCGTGCGCCGCTGCGCCGCAGGCAAGGGCGATGACCATGCCGAGTGCTCGCTGCATCGAGAATCCTCCGCGACAGCCGCCACGCGAGAGCGCGGCCCCCGGGAACGCCGGCCCTGTCGCCGGCCGCGCCGTAACGCCGGCGTCGGCGGGATGGCGCGATTCAACGCGGGTCCGCCGCGATACGTTACCCGACCTCCTGCGGGAAGGCAAAGCGCGCGGGCGACGCGCGGCGTTCAGAACAGCGACGGCGTCGGATCGCGTTCCTCGTCCGCCGGCCTGCCTACCTCGGCGATCGGGACGAGCGCGCCCACGCGCACGCCGAGGAGCCGAATCCGCCGGTCGAGCGGCACGCGCTTCAGGCACTCGCCCGCCGCGCGGCGGATCGTCGGAGCGTCCTGCGTCGGCGCGGCGATCGTCTGGTCGCGGGTCACCGTCCTGAAATTGTCGTAGCGGAGCTTGAGCCCGATCGTGCGGCCGGCGTAGCCCGCACGGCGCAGGTCGTCCGCCACGTGCAGGCAGAGGTCCGTAAAGATCTGCGAGAGAAGCGCCCGGTCGCGCGTCGCGGACAGGTCGCGGTCGAGCGTCGTCTCGCGGCTGATCGACTTGGGCTCGCTGCGGGTGACGACGGGACGCTCGTCGTGGCCGTGCGCCGCCGCGTGCATCCACGCGCCGTAGTGGCGGCCGAACCGGTCGACGAGCCACGCGGGGTCGGTGCGCGCGAGCTCGCCGATCGTGCGGATCCCGAGCGCCTCGAGCTTCGCCGCCGCCTTCGGCCCGATGCCGTTGATCTTGCGCGGCGGCAGCGGCCAGATCCGCGTCGGCACGTCCGCGAGCGTGACGAGCGTGAGCCCGTCCGGCTTGTCGAGATCCGAGGCGATCTTCGCGAGCAGCTTGTTCGGCGCGAGCCCGATCGACGACGAGAGGCCGGTCGCCGCGCGCACGGCGTCCTTGATCGATTGCGCGAGCGCGCGTGATCCCGCAGCCGTCGTCGCCGCCTCGCGCGGCAAGTCGACGTCGGTCAGGTCGATGTAGATCTCGTCGATCCCGCGATCCTCGATGCAGGGTGCGATCGCCCTGACCGCGTCCTTGAAGAGCCGCGAGTAGCGGCGGTACGCGTCGAAGTCGGCCGGGAGGCGGATCGCATCGGGCGCGAGCCGGGCGGCCTTCATCAGCCCCATTCCGGAGTGGACGCCGAGCGCGCGCGCCTCGTAGGTCGCCGTGGTGGCGACGCCTCGGCCGACGTAGTCGCGGAGCGTCGTGAGCGCCACCTCGTCCGTGCTGCGGCGGCCGCCGCCGACGACGACCGGCTTACCCCGCAGCTCGGGATGGCGCAGGAGCTCGACCGACGCGTAGAACGCGTCCATGTCGAGATGCGCGATGAGACGCGGGCTGTCGCTCACGGGACGGCGGGTTCGCGCGCCACGGCGGCGGCCAGCGTCGCGACGAGCAGCGCCGAGCACGCATTGTGCACGACCGTCAGCGCGAGCGACGGCGCGAGGGAGACTGCCGCGAGGCCCGCGAGCGCGGCCGCCACCGCGAGGAGCGCGAGGATCGCGGCGGTCCGGGAGGAGGTCGCGCCCGCGCGCCACGCCAGCATCAGCGCGGCGGCGACGACGGCGATCGCCAGCGTGCGGTGGAGCACGAAGAGCGCGCCGGCATCGGGGGGCGCGGCGACGCGGCCGTCGACGATCGTCAGCGGCCGGAAAGGGTCGAGCGCCGCAGCCGCCGCAGCGGCATCGAACGCGAACCCGGGACACTGCGCGAC
>DASQBO010000216.1:0-3547 GCA_035635175.1 Casimicrobiaceae bacterium
CCCAATCGAGCACCGCCGTGTCGGTGAGGTCGCGCTCTCGGGCGAGGCGGACGAAGTCGTCGAACATCGCGGCGCCGAACGCGGGCTCCGTGCACGGCTCGCCCGTGAAGCGGCCGAGCCAGGTCCGGTCGCCCCAGAGCAGGTGGTTGAGCGTCCCGTGGATCGAACCGAAGAACGCGCCGCGATCGCGCTTGCGCTCGGCGTCGTCGATGTCCGCGCAGCGCGCGTACAGCCGCTCGTTCATCCAGCGGTTGTACCGCGCCATCAGCTGGCAGTACGCGGGCGTGACCAACGCCCCCGGAGGATTCATTGTGGAACCTTCGCGCTGCGCGCTCCGGTGTTCGCGCTCGGGGCGGCCCGTCGCGCTCACGCGGCGACCGCTTCGACGCCCGCGAGCTCCTCGACCTCGATGGCCGCCGCGAGCTGCGCGAGCCGCGCGACGACGCCGTAAGCGTAGAAGCGGTTGGGCGCGCATCCGGCCGGCCCCGCAAGATCGGGGATGCACGGCGACTCGAACGCGAGCGGCACGAAGCTCGCGCCCGGGGCGTTCAGGTTCTCGTCCTTGCCACGCTCGGTGTGCACGCGGTAGAAGCCGCCGACGACGAAGCGGTCGATCATGTAGACGACCGGCTCCGCGATGGCGTCGTGGATCGATTCGAAAGTGGGCACGCCTTCCTGGATGATCACCGAGCTGACCGCAAGGCCCTCCTTGCCCACCGCCATCTTGTTGCGCTGCTTGCGGTTGAGCCCGACCACCTCGGAGGCGTCGCGCACCGTCATGATCCCCATCCCGTAGGTCCCCGCGTCGGCCTTGACGATGGCGAAAGGCTTCTCCTCGATGCCGTACTCGGCGTACTTCGCGCGGATCCGGTCGAGCAGCGTCGCCACGTTCGAGGCGAGGCATTCCTCGCCGGCGCGGTCCTGGAAGTCGATCCGCCCGCAGACGCCGAAGTACGGGTCGATGAGCCAGGGGTCGATGTCGAGCATCGCGCCGAAGTCCTTCGCGAGCGCGTGGTAGACCCGGAAGTGGTGCGACTTCTTCCGGTTGTACCAGCCCGCCTCGAGCGGAGGCGCGACCGGCTGGTCGATCTCCTGCAGCACGGCCGGCGGCCCCGCCGAGAGGTCGTTGTTGAGCAGCACCATGCACGGGTCGAAGTCGGCGAGCCCCACGCGCCGCCCGCTGCGCACGACGGGCTCGAGCGTGAGCGTGCCTCCCGAAGGCAGCGCGAGCGCCATCGGCGCGTCGAGTCCGGGGATGAGCGAGCCGATCCTCACGCGCATGCCGGCCTGCGCGAGGATGTGCGCGAGCGTGTCGACGTTCTGCAGGTAGAACGTGTTGCGCGTGTGGTTCTCGGGAACGAGCAGCACGCCGCGCGCGTCGGGGCACACGCGCTCGACGGCCGCCTGGATCGCCTGCACGCACAGCGGCAGGAAGGCGGGATTCAGGTTGTTGAAGCCGCCGGGGAAGAGGTTCGTGTCCACCGGCGCGAGCTTGAAGCCCGCGTTGCGCAGGTCGACCGAAGCGTAGAACGGCACCGCGTGCTCCTGCCAGCGGGTGCGCAGCCAGCGCTCGATGTCCGGCATCCGGTCGAGGAAGCGCTGTTCGAGCGCCTGCAGCGGGCCGGCGAGCGCGGTCGTGAGATGAGGCACCATGGCGCCGATTGTAGCCCGTGGCGGAGCCGGGGCAAGAAAACGGGGCGCCTTAAGGGGCGCCCCGAAAAGCCACGGAGGAGAGACTCCGACTGCCGCGCGGGGAGGAGGGGGTCCCGCGCCTGCCGGCGATCCGCGCTCGACCGCGGACCGCCTGCAATCTGCGCCGCGGCGGCTCGCACCGCGGCCGATGGGCTACATGTGGTACGCCGATTCGCCGTGCGACGAGATGTCGAGACCCTCGCGCTCTTCCTCGGGCGTCACGCGCAACCCGACGACGAGGTCGACGATCTTGTAGGAGACGAAGGCGACGACCCCCGACCACACGACCGTGATGCCGACCGCCTTCGCCTGGATCCAGAGCTGGGCGAGGTAGCCCGGGTACTCGGTCTTGCCCGTGACCCAGTCGGCGACCACGCTCGGTCCGCCCAGGTCCGGCGACACGAAGATGCCGGTCAGGAGCGCGCCAAGGATCCCCCCGACGGCGTGTACCCCGAACACGTCCAGCGAATCGTCGACGCCGATCATCCGCTTCAACCCGTTGACGCCCCACAGGCAGACGAGACCCGCGGCGAGGCCGATCACGAACGCCCCGGGGATGCCGACGTTGCCGGCAGCCGGCGTGATCGCCACCAGTCCCGCGACGGCGCCGGACGCCGCGCCGAGCATCGACGGCTTGCCCTTGAACGCCCACTCGCCGAACGTCCAGGACAGCACGGCGCACGCGGTGGCGAGGAACGTGTTCATGAACGCGAGCGCGGCCGAACTGTTCGCCTCGAGCGCGGAGCCCGCGTTGAAGCCGAACCATCCGGTCCACAGCAGCGAGGCGCCGATCATCGTCATCGGCAGGTTGTGCGGGGCCATCGATTCCCGCCCGAAGCCGATCCGCTTGCCGATCACGATCGCGCCGACGATGCCGGCGATGCCCGCGTTGATGTGAACGACCGTGCCGCCCGCGAAGTCGAGCGCGCCCATCTGCCAGATCCAGCCCGCCTTCGCGTTGGCCGCATCGACGACGCCGGGGGCCGTGTAAGCGTCGGGACCGGCCCAGAACCAGACCATGTGCGCGATCGGCGTGTAGGCGAACGTGAACCACAGCACGGCGAAGAGCAGCACCGCAGAGAACTTGATGCGCTCGGCGAACGCGCCCAGGATCAGGCAGACGGTGATCGCCGCGAACGTCGCTTGGAACGCGACGTAGACGAGCTCCGGCAGCGGCGTGTTCTTCGAGAACGTCGCGGCCATCGCGAACTCGCCCTTGGCCGAGTCGAACGTCCCCTTGAGGAACAGCCGGTCGGTGAGGCTCCCGAAGAACGCGTTCCCCTCGGTGAAGGCGAGGCTGTAGCCGTAGACGCACCAGAGCACGGTGATGAGCGAGAACACGACGAACACCTGCATCAGCACCGACAGCATGTTCTTCGAGCGGACCATCCCGCCGTAGAAGAGCGCAAGCGCGGGGATGCTCATCATCAGCACGAGCGCCGTCGAGACCAGCATCCATGCGACGTCGCCCTTGTTGGGCGTCGGCGCGGGCGCCGCGGTGGCGGCCGGCGCGGCAGCGGGCGCCGCTTCGGCCTTCGCGGGCTCCGCCGCCTTCGCCTCGGGCGCGGGGGTGGCCGCAGCAGCGGGAGGCGTCTGCGCCTGCACGATCATCAGCGGCGAAGTCGCGCCGGGAGAGAGGACCTGCGCGTATTCGTTGCCGGCCGCGGGCGCGGCGGCGGTGAGCGCGAGCGCGAAGGCGAGCGCGGCGAGTGGTAGCAATCGTTTCATGGCGGTTCCCCTTACAGCGCCTGCGCGCCGGTTTCGCCGGTGCGGATGCGCACGACCTGCTCGAGATCGAAGACGAAGATCTTGCCGTCGCCGATCTTTCCGGTGTTCGCGGACTTCTCGATCGACT
>DASQBO010000217.1:0-5308 GCA_035635175.1 Casimicrobiaceae bacterium
TCTCGTTCGGGCACGCCGCGTTCTACGGTATCGGCGCGTACGCCCTCGGGCTGATGACGCCGAAATACGATCCCGCCAGCCTGTGGACGACGCTGCCGGCCGCGGTCGCCGCCGCCGGGCTCGCCGCCCTTGCGGTCGGCATCTTCGTCGTCCGCGTGAAGGGGATCTACTTCATCATGGTGACGCTCGCCTTCGCGCAGATGTTCTACTTCGTGTTCCACGACACGACGTTCGGGCGCGGTTCCGACGGCATCAGCATGAACTTCAAGCCGGCCGCGACGATCGCCGGGATCACGCCGTTCGACCTCGCGAACCCGACCGTCGTCTACTACTTCGTGCTGGCGGGGCTCGTGCTCGTGTTCCTGTTCCTGCGGATGCTGCTCGCGTCGCCCTTCGGCCGTGCGCTGCAGGGAATCCGCAGCAACGAGCACCGGATGCGGTCGCTCGGCTTCCCGGTGTACCGGTACAAGCTCGCGAGCTTCGCGCTCGCGGGCGCCCTCGCCGGATTCGCAGGCTACCTTTCGGCGATGCAGTTCGGCTTCGCGAACCCCGAGCTTCTGTCGTGGCACCAGTCCGGCAACGTGCTGCTGATGCTGATCCTGGGCGGCCTCGGAAGCCTGTACGGAGCCGTCGTCGGCGCCTTCGCGTTCGTCGCGCTCCAGGAGATCTATTCGTCGCTGACGACGCACTGGCAGCTCCTGCTCGGCGCGACGATCGTCGCGCTGGTGATCTTCCTGCCCGGAGGAATCGCGAGCGTCGCCGGCCGGTTCAAGCGCACGCTGATCGGAGAGCCCACGAATGAGTGAGCGGAGCGAGGCCGCACGCCCTGAGCCGATCCTCTCGACGCGCGGGCTGTCGCGGCGGTTCGGCGGACTCATGGCGGTCAACGACGTCGCGCTCGAGCTCGAGCGCGGCCGCCTGCACGCGGTACTGGGCCCGAACGGTGCCGGCAAGACGACGCTCATCAACCTGCTGTCGGGCGAGCTGCCGGCGACGAGCGGCAGCATCCGCTACAAGGGCCAGGACATCACGCGCCTGTCGCCGGACCGCCGCTCGCGAATCGGCATCGGCCGCAGCTTCCAGAAGACCAACATCTTCCCCGCGTTCACGGCGTTCGAGAATTGCCGCCTCGCCGCCCAGTCGCGCGATCCGCGGCCGCTCGCGATCGGAACCGACGCCGCCGCGTACGCGCCCGTCAGCGAGGCCGCGCGGCGCGCGCTCGAAGCCGCGGGGCTCGCCGCGCGTGCCGGCGTCGTCGCCGCCGCGCTCTCGCACGGCGAGCAGCGCCAGCTCGAGATCGCGATGGTCCTCGCGACGGCGCCCGACGTGCTGCTGCTCGACGAGCCGCTCGCGGGGATGGGCAGCGAAGAGGCGGCGCGGATGGTCGAGCTGCTGCAGCAGATCACGCCGGACCACGCGCTTCTGCTCGTCGAGCACGACATGGACGCGGTGTTCGCCGTGGCCCATCGCATCACCGTCATGGTGAACGGGCAGGTGCTGGAGAGCGGCGCGCCCGATGAGATCCGTGCGAGCCCGGCGGTGCGGCAGGCGTACCTCGGCGACGCGGCCGATCATTAGGGACGGGCGACCGGCACCATGGGCGAGGCGATCCTCGAGGCGCGCGAGCTGCACTCGTACTACGGCGCGAGCCACATCCTGCACGGCGTCGACTTCCGCATCGATCGCGGCGAGACGGTCGGGCTCATGGGCCGGAACGGGATGGGCAAGAGCACGCTGATCCGCAGCATGCTCGGCATCGTCAAGCCGCGGCACGGCGAGGTGTTCGTCTGCGGCTCGCCGATGACGGGCGCCGAGCCGCACCTCGTCGCGCGGCGGGGCATCGCCTACGTTCCCGAGGGCCGCGGTATCTTCCCCAACCTCACCGTGCGCGAGAACCTGATCATGGCGGCGCGTGCGGGCCCGGACGGCCGCCGCGACTGGACCTACGAGCGCGTGCTCGCGACTTTCCCGCGGCTCGCCCAGCGCCTCGACAACGGCGGCTGGAAGCTGTCGGGCGGCGAGCAGCAGATGCTCACGATCGGGCGCGCGCTGATGACGAATCCGGACCTCCTGATCCTGGACGAGGCGACCGAAGGGCTCGCGCCGCAGATCGCGAAGGAGATCTGGCGAATCATCGGCGAGATCCGGAGCCACGGCATCGCGACGCTGATCGTCGACAAGAACCACGCGGCGGTGGCGGCGATCGCGAGCCGCAACGTGATCCTCGTCAAGGGCCGTGTCGTGTTCGAGGGCGACAGCGCGACGCTGCTTGCGCAGCCCGAGCTCCTGCACAAGCACCTGGGAGTCTAGGAGCCTGCCGGGCCTGCGTCCGCATATGCGTTGCTCAGCCAAAAAGCGATGGGGGCGAGGCGCGAGGCGCAGCGAAGGTCGCGAACCTTCGCAAGCCGAGCAACGAAGCAGCCGCGCTTTTTGGCAGCAACCCGGAGGGACGGGGCGACTTGGGCGCATCTCTGCGTTGCTCGCCCTTGCCATACTTCTCGTATGCCTTCGGGCTCGCGCCTTGATCTGCGCCCAACTCGCCTCCGTCGCATGTGCGAACGCAGGCCCGGCAGGCTCCTAACGTGTTCGCGCAGGCCGGCGGGCACCGCATCGAGTACGAGCGCATCGAGACGGCGGCGCCCGCGCGGCCGACGCTCGTCCTGCTCCACGAGGGCCTCGGCTCCGTCGCGATGTGGCGCGACTTCCCGGGCCGCCTCGCGCACGCGACCGGCTGCAACGCGCTCGTCTACTCGCGCTACGGCTACGGGCGCTCGGACCCGCTCACCGCGCCGCGCACGGTCCGCTACATGCACGACGAGGCGCTCTCTGCGCTGCCGGACCTGCTCGACCAGCTCGGCATCGAGCGCCCGATTCTCGTCGGGCACAGCGACGGCGGCTCGATCGCGCTGATTCACGCGGGCGCCCGCCGGCGCGCGGTCGCGGCGGTCGTCACGCTGGCGGCGCACGTGCTGGTCGAGGACGTCTCGGTGTCGAGCATCGCGGCGGCGAAGGTCGCCTTCGAGACGACCGACCTCCGCGCGAAGCTCGCCCGCTATCACGCGGACGTCGACTCGGCGTTCTGGGGCTGGAACCGGATCTGGCTCCATCCCGACTTCCGCGCCTGGAACATCGAGGAATATCTTCCGGGCATCGACCGCCCGGTGCTCGCGATCCAGGGCGAGGACGACGAATACGGGACGATGGAGCAGATGCGCAGGATCGGCGCGCAGGTGAAGGACGTCGAGCTGCTCGAGCTCGAGGATTGCCGGCACTCGCCGCACAAGGACCAGCCGCAGGCGGTGCTGGACGCCGTCACGCGGTTCGTCGATCGCGTGACCGCCTGAGGAACGACCATGGCCGCGCCCTTCGAGACCGACAAGCTGATCCGGTTCCATCACTGCGATCCGGCCGGCATCGTGTTCTATCCGCAGTACTTCGTGCTGTTCAACGAGCTGCTCGAGGACTGGTTCAACCAGGGCCTTCACGTCGATTTCGCCGCTTTCCACGCGGTGGAGCGGCTGGGCGTGCCGATGGCGCACGTCGAGTGCGACTTCCTGTCGCCGTCGAAGATCGGCGAGGTCCTGCGTTTCTCGCTCGCCGTGAAGAGGATCGGCACGACCTCCCTCACCCTTGCCGTCGAGGCGCGCGCGGGCGAGGAGGTGCGCGTTCGCGCGACGCTGGTCGTCGTGCTCGCCTCGCTCGAAGCGCACCGGCCCGTGCCGTTCCCGCCGGAGTTTCGGGCCAGGCTCGAGCGCTTCGTCGTAGCGGGCTGACTCGCCGGCTCGCGGATCCCGGCCGGCGTCGAGGAGAGCGCTTACGGCAGGGACGTCCCGCCGCAATCGGGCAGCGACGGCAGGCCGAGCACGGGCGAGTCGTCCCCGCCCGACCTCCAGCGAAGGTCCTCGAAGTAGACCGCGCGCGCGGGATAATTGCTGTGGCTCGAGAGCTGCAGGTACACGTGGGCGGCCTTGAACGGCGCCTCGGCCGCGGCGGCGGCGAGGACGAGGCGGCCGTTCTCCCGAATCTCGAGCGACGGACCTCGCCACGCCACCTCGATCTCGGCGCGCGCGACCGGCCGGCCCTGCCGGTCACGGTCGGGCCAGCCTTCGGTGAAGAGCGTTCGCGTGATGCCCCCCGCGCGCGCCGCGACCAGCAAGCGGGCATTGTGTCCCGGCGGCACGCCGACATAGCCGATCGAGAGCCAATCGTCCGTCGCCTGCGGGTCCCCCGTCGTCGAGTGCGGTGAGATCACGATCGCCGCGGCGAGGTAGCTGCCGTTGGCCGGCGGGCCCCAATCGACCCGGACGCGCAAGCGGGCGTCGGAGCCGACCGGAAGCGCGCAACGGCTGGCGACGCCGACGTGCTTGACCGTATCGTCGCGCGTTCCCACGGTATCGGCGAGCAGTCGCAGCCTGTACCCCGA
Organism: Casimicrobiaceae bacterium; assembly: GCA_035635175.1. Classification (GTDB taxonomy): domain Bacteria; phylum Pseudomonadota; class Gammaproteobacteria; order Burkholderiales; family Casimicrobiaceae; genus CAIWHR01. Next base: position 4,424 of record DASQBO010000217.1, read on the forward strand.
GCCGGCGGCGGAAGCGACGACCTCCGCCGACTGAATGCGGAAATCGCCGTCCTTCGTGCGTTCCCAGCGCTGCGGGTCGAGGCTCCCGGCCGAGAATTCCTCCCGCCACGTCGCGGCCGCGACCGTACCCGCGGACGCAGCCGCGAGCAGGCAGGCGCCGAACAGCGCGCGGCGCCCGCCCCGGGTCACGTGTCACGCCTCGCTACGGGCGCCGATCGTGCGCGACCGTCACCGCAACCGCTGATCGTGCGGGACGCTCACCGCCACCGCGCGTTCCGAGCTGTTGCCCGAATCGTCCGTGCAGCGCACCGTGATCGTGTAGACACGCCCGCTCAGCGTGCCGGCACGCTCGGCGCGCAGCGTCACCGCGAGATCGCCGACGATCTGCCAGTCGGGCGCCGTCTTGCCGTCGCCCTTGTCGTCGACCGGCTCGTTGCTCGTCACCGAAACGATCTTGCAGGTCGGGCTCGCGTCGCAGATGTCGGACACGTCGACCGTCACCGCGACCGGCACCATCTGATGATTCGGCGGCCACAGCGTGTCGGGCGTCGCGGTCACCGACTTGATCGTGGGCGGCGTCGTGTCGACGACCGTCACCGTCGTCGTCGCCTTCGCCGTGTTGCCCGAGCCGTCCGTGGCGGTGAACGTCACCGTGGTCGTGCCGAGCGGAAAGACCGAAGGCGCGTCGCTCACGACCGTCACCGTCGTGCAGTTGTCGGTGGCCGTCGGCAGCGGAACCGTCACCGGTGTGCCGGCGAGCGCGGTCTGCTCGACCGTGATGGGCGCCGGGACGTTCGACAGCACGGGCGGCTGGTTGTCCTTCACCGTGACGATCGCCGTGCACGTGCCGAAGAGGCCGTCGCTGTCGGTCGCGGTCAGCGTCAC
>DASQBO010000218.1:0-2999 GCA_035635175.1 Casimicrobiaceae bacterium
GCGCAGCTGAACAAGGCTGAAACTTCCGCCAAGGCCGAGGCGCCGAAGGCGAAGCTGCTGCGCACCCAGGTCGGCGCGGAGGAGATCGCCGAGGTCGTGTCGCGCGCGACCGGCATCCCGGTGTCGAAGATGATGCAGGGCGAGCGCGACAAGCTGCTCCACATGGAGGATGCGCTGCACAAGCGCGTCGTCGGCCAGGACGAGGCGGTGAGGCTCGTGGCGGACGCGATCCGCCGCTCGCGCTCGGGGCTCGCGGACCCCAACCGGCCGTACGGCTCGTTCCTCTTCCTCGGACCGACCGGCGTCGGCAAGACGGAACTGTGCAAGGCGCTCGCCGAATTCCTGTTCGACTCCGAGCAGCACCTGATCCGGATCGACATGTCCGAGTTCCAGGAGCGGCACTCGGTCGCGCGGCTGATCGGCGCGCCGCCGGGCTACGTCGGCTACGAGGAGGGCGGCTATCTCACCGAAGCCGTCCGCCGCAAGCCGTACAGCGTGATCCTGCTCGACGAGGTCGAGAAGGCGCACCCGGACGTCTTCAACGTGCTCCTGCAGGTGCTGGACGACGGCCGGATGACGGACGGGCAGGGACGCACGGTCGACTTCAAGAACACGGTGATCGTGATGACGTCGAACCTCGGCTCGCACAGGATCCAGCAGATGGCCGACGAGGGCGCCGAGGAGGCGGTGATCAAGATCGCCGTGCTGGCCGAGGTCAAGGGCCACTTCCGGCCGGAGTTCGTGAACCGGATCGACGAGATCGTCGTGTTCCACCCCCTCGGGGAGGCGCAGATCGCCGACATCGCGCGGATCCAGCTCAAGGCGCTCGAAGCGCGGCTCGCCAAGATGGAGATCCGGATGTCGGTGTCCGAGGCGGCGCTCCAGGCCGTGGCGGCGGCGGGCTTCGATCCCGTCTACGGCGCACGGCCTCTGAAGCGCGCCATCCAGCAGCAGATCGAGAATCCGCTCGCGAGGGAGATCCTGGGCGGCGCCTACGCGGCCGGCGACACGGTCAAGGTCGGCGCGACCGGCGGCGAGATCACGTTCGCGAAGGCCTGACGCGACGCGGCGCCGGACGACGTTCCGGGGGGCGGCAGGCCCGCCCGCTCGGCGAAGCGGTGTGGCGCTCTCGGCAGACCTGCGACACGAGGTTGACCAGGATGCCGGCGCCACGCCGCTCGCGCGCGACGCGCTGCGTCAGTAATACGGCGCGAACCGGCGGTCGCGGTCGGCCGCGCCGATCGACCCGAGCCAGCGGACGACGGTCGCCGCCAGCCCGCGCCGCTCGCCGCGCCGGCGAAGCTCGGTCACGTGTCGCGCGAGCACGCACACGGTCGCCTTGTTCTGCGCTTCGACGAGCGTGAGCCCGCCGCGGTCGATCGTGAACGTGTCGCCGGGCGACAGCACGACGTCGCGCACGTCGTTCTCGAGGGTGATCCACAGCGTGCCGCGCGTGACGCGCAGCGTCGTGCCCCGGGCGCCATCGAGCTCCACGAGCTCGCCGGGGGCGAGATCCCAGATCTTCGTGTATCCGTCGCAGGCCATCTCAGCGCTCCTATGTGTATACTTCATGCGAGGCCAGGTCGTCCGCGTGGGAGTCCGCCTCGCTCCGCCCCGGCGATTTCTTCCGGGGATGCACCGAATTCTGGGGGCGGCTGCGGCGGCGCTCAAACGGTCAATCCGCATGCTTTGCATGAATCCAGCGCATGCATAAGGCGCTTCGCAAGCTGCCCTCGCTCGACTTCCTCAAGGGCTTCGAGGCGGCGGGCCGGCTGCTGTCGTTCACGCGCGCCGCGGAGGAGCTCTTCCTCACGCAATCGGCGCTCTCGCGTCAGGTGCAGGCGCTCGAGGAGGCGCTCGGCGTGCCGCTGTTCGAGCGGCGGCATCGCGCGCTGGCGCTCACGCCCGCGGGACAGGCGTTCCACCGCGACATCGCCGCGGCGCTACACGCGCTGGCGACGGCCGCCGACGCCGCGCACGGCGCGCTGCGCGGACCTGGGGTCACGCTGTCGACGACGGTCTCCTTCGCCTCGCTGTGGGTGATCCCGCGGCTGTCGGCATTCCGCGCACGACACCCCGACACCGAGGTCTACATCTCCGCCGACGATCGTCTGGTCGACCTCGGGCGCGGCGAAGTCGACGTCGCCGTCCGCTATCTGCCCGACGCGAAGGCCCCCGAACGCTCGGTTCGGCTTTTCGGCGAGCGGATGATGCCGGTCGTGAGCCCGAAGCTCGTCCGCCGCGGCGGCACGCCGCTCGCGACGCCCGCCGACCTCGCGCGTCACGTGCTCCTGCATCTCGACGATCCCGACGGCCGCACGCCCTGGCTCGAGTGGGGCGTCTGGCTCGCGGCCAACGGGCAGCCGGGGTTGAGGCCCGCGGGCAACCTGCGCTTCAAGCTCTACGACCAGCTGATCCAGGCGGCGGTAGCGGGACAGGGCGTGGCGCTCGGCCGCATCCCGCTGATCGCCGAGCACCTGCGCGACGGCCGGCTCGTCGCACCGTTTCCGAAGCGCTACGAATCGGCGCGCGGCTATTACGCGGTCGTCGCGCCGCACGCCGTCGATCGTCCCGACGTCACGGAGTTCGTGACGTGGCTCGCTGACGAGGCGAAGCGCGAGGTCGGCCAGAGCGCGCCGACGGCAGCGCGACGCCGCGCTGCGCGATGAGCCGTGCCTCCCCATCGCACGGGGCCGGCGATCTCGCGTCGTCGCCGTGGATCGTCCGCTTCGCGCCGCTCGTGCCGGCGGGCGCGCGCGTGCTCGACCTCGCGTGCGGAACGGGACGCCACGCGCGCCTCTTCGCGGGCCGCGGCTGCCGCGTGCTCGCCGTCGATCGCGACGCGGCCGCGCTTGCGGCGCTCGCACGCGTCGCGGGCGTCGAGACCGTGCGTCTCGATCTCGAGACAGGGGCGTGGCCGCTCGCCGGCGAAGAGTTCCACGCGATCGTCGTCGCGAACTACCTGCATCGTCCGCTGTTCCCGTTCCTGCTCGCATCGC
>DASQBO010000219.1:0-12336 GCA_035635175.1 Casimicrobiaceae bacterium
GGCAGGCGCTGCAGGCGCACGAGCGGCGTGTTGCCGACCGTGGAGTCGAGTGTCGGGTACATGCGGAGGCGGTCTACGCGGTCGGGCCATTGTAGCGGACGACCCGTGCGCGCCCGGCACGACGCTCCGCAGACGAAGACCCCGCCGGGCGGCGGGGTCTCGTCGAATCGGACGGCTACTTCTTCGCTTCTTCCTTGGCGTCCTTGGACTTGTCTTTCGAGGACTTGTCCTTCGTCTTGGCCGCCTTCTCTTCCTTCGCCGCCTTGTCCTTCGCGGCCTTCTCGTCCTTCGCCGCCTTGTCCTTCGCGGCCTTCTCGTCCTTCGCGGCCTTGTCCTTCGCAGCCTTCTCTTCCTTCGCGGACTTCTCCTTCGCAGCCTTCTCTTCCTTCGCCGACTTCTCCTTCGCAGCCTTCTCCTCCTTCGCGGACTTCTCCTTCGTCGCCTTCTCGTCCTTGGCCGCCTTCGCCGGCTCGGCCTTCGCCGCGGCCGGAGCGGGTGCGGCCGCCGGCGCCTTCGCAGCCTCCGCCTTCGCCGGTGCTGGGGCCGCCGCAGCGGGCGCGGCTGCCGGCGCAGGCGCCGCCGTCTTGGCCGGAGCCGGCGCGGGCGCAGCCGCCTTGGGTGCCGGCGCCGGCGCCGGAGCCGCGGCCTTGGCGGCAGCCGCCGGTGCCGACGAGGGACCACTCACCGAGATCTCGCCCTTGAGCTTGCCGAACTCGCCCTCCTTGATCCCCTTCACCTTCATGATGTCCTCGGGGGTCTTGAACGGCCCGTTGGCGTTGCGATAGTCGATGATCGCCTGCGCCTTCACGGGGCCGATGCCGGGCAGCGCATCGAGCTCCTCCTTCGTCGCGGTGTTGATGTTGACTGCGGCGAGCGCGACGCTCGACAGCAGCAGGGCAGCGAGCAGCAGCAGAAGCCGTTTCATGCGTGACTCCGTCGGGGGGTGGGCGGACACGTCGGTCCGGCGCAACGAGGTCGCCGCGCAGAAGCATCAACGTGGCTCGGAGCCTACTGGTTGACCCTGGGCGGAGCAAGGGAGAAGCGGCGTGAAGGCGAGGCAGGCTTGACGTGGGTCAAGCCCGCGAGCGGGACGAGGCGGGGCGCAGCGCGCGCCCTCCTGCGCGCACCGCGGCCCCCACGCCGGTCCTACGGCTTCCCGGACGCGGCGCCGTCGCGCTTCGCCGCTGCCGCCGTGACCGCACCTTGCGCGGAACGCGATGGTGCAGCCGGCTTGGCGTCGGGCTTCGCGGCCGGCTTCGTGGACGTCGGCCCGCTGACGGCGAGGTCCGGCTTGAGCTTCTCGAAGCGCTTCGCGCCGATGCCCTTCACGTCCTTCAGCTCCTCGACCGTCTTGAACGGGCCGTGCGCCTTGCGGTAGTCGAGAATGGCCTGCGCCTTCGCCGGGCCGATCCCGGGTAGCGAGACGAGCTCGTCGTTGGTTGCGGTGTTGATGTTGATCGCGGCCAGCGCGATCGCCGGGCCCAGCGCGAAGCCGAGCGCGAGAAGCAGGCGTTGCATGAGTCCTCCGTCGAAAGTGGATCGATGCGCGGTGCGGGACGCTTGCGCAGTTCGCGCACGCGTCGCCGCCGCACGCCGGTCAACTTACGCGGAGGAGGCCGCTTCCGAAATCAGCCGTTCGACGTAACGTGGCACTCCTTCCGCGACGGTGAGCATCGGCGCCCGGTAGCCTGCGGCGCGAAGGCGCGTGAGGTCCGCCTGCGTGTGGCTCTGGTACTTGCCCGCGAGCGCGGGCGGGAACGGCACGTACGTGATCGCGCCCGCGGCGACCAGGTCCGCGAGCGACAGCTCGGGGTCGCCCTGCACGCGGCGCGCGGCGTTGATCGTCGCGCGCGCAAGCTCGTTGTACGTCGTCGCCTGGCCCGTGCCGAGGTTGAAGATTCCGCTCCGGTCCGGACGGCCGAGGAAGTCGAGGTTCACCTTCGCCACGTCCTCGATCGACACGAAGTCGCGGCGCTGCTCGCCGGCCGCGTAACCGGCCGCGCCCTCGAACAGGCGCACGCGACCGTCGGCGCGGTACTGGTCGAAGAAGTGGAGCACGACCGACGCCATCCGGCCCTTGTGCCGCTCGCGCGGCCCGTAGACGTTGAAGTAGCGGAACCCGACGACCGGCGCGGTGCGCTCGGGCAGGAGCCGCCGCACGTGCTGGTCGAACAGGAACTTCGAGTAGCCGTAGACGTTGAGCGGCGCCTCGCAGCCGCGCTCTTCGCGAAACGCGGAGCTGCCGCCGTAGACCGCCGCGCTCGACGCGTAGAGCAGCGGCACGTCGTTGTCCTGGCACCATTCGAGCAGCGACACCGAGTACCGGTAGTTGTTGCGCATCATGTAACGGCCGTCGGTCTCCATCGTGTCCGAGCACGCGCCCTCGTGCAGCACGGCCTCGATGTCGTCCTCGAAGTCGCCGTCGGCGAGCCGCAGGAGGAACTCGTCCTTGTCCAGGTACTCTGCGATCTCGCAGTCCACGAGGTTCACGAACTTGTCGGCCCGCGCGAGATTGTCGACGGCGAGAATCGAGGTCACGCCGCGATCGTTGAGCGCGCGAACCAAGTTGGCGCCGACGAAGCCGGCGGCGCCGGTGACTACGGTGTACACGGCGTGTCCTTTGTCATGAGGGAGAAACGGGTGCCTAGAGCTCGAGGTCGATACGTCCGACTTCCGTGGTGACCCTCGGCACCCGCGGCGCGACGGCACAGAGGAGCTCGTAGCCGACGGTCGCCGCCGCGCTCGCCACGTCGTCGACGGGCAGCCCCTCGCCCCAGAGCACGACGGGGCTGCCGACGCGCGCCTCCGGAACGTCGGTGAGGTCGACCGTGATCATGTCCATCGACACGCGCCCTGCGAGCCGCACCTTGCGGCCGCAGACCAGGGCCGGGGTGCCGTTCGGCGCGTGGCGCGGATAACCGTCCGCGTAGCCGCACGCGACGACGCCGATCCGGTGGGCGCGCGACGCCGTGTACGCGCCGCCGTAGCCGACGCTGTCGTTCGGCTTCAGGTCCTGCACGGCGATGAGCTCCGAGCGCAGCGTCATCACCGGCTGCACGCCGATCATCTCCGCCGTGTCGTACGGGAACGGCGTCGCGCCGTACAGCATGATCCCCGGCCGCACGATGTCGCCGCCGATCTCGTCGAAGCGGACGACGCCGGCCGAGTTCGCGAGCGATCGCGGATAGGGCAGTCCCTTGCACGCGGCGTCGAAGATCGCGAGCTGCTCCCTGATCCCGTCCTCTTCGTCGGCTCGCGCGAGGTGCGTCATCAGCCGGAGCGCGGCGACGGAATCGCACTGCGCGAGCCGGTCGACCAGCGCAGGCACGTCGGCGGGGCGCACGCCGAGCCGGTTCATCCCGCTGTTGACCTTGAGGAAGACCTCGAGCGGCCGCTCGAGGTGCGCGTGCTCGAGCATCGTCACCTGATCGGCGTTGTGGACGACGGTCGCGAGCCGGCGCGCCGCGAACTCGGGCAGCTCGTCGGCGGCGAAGAACCCTTCGAGCAGCAGGATGCGCCGCGTGTAGTGCGAGCCGCGGAGCGCGAGCGCGGCGTCGAGCTCGACCAGCGCGAGGCCGTCGGCGTCGGCGAGCGCGGGCAGCACGCCCGCGAGCCCGTGGCCGTACGCGTTCGACTTCACGACCGCGAGGACCTGCGTCTTCGGCGCGCGCTCGCGGACCCGCGCGAGATTCCCGCGCAACGCGGCGAGGTTGATCTGGGCGAACAGCGGGCGGGCCATGGCGCGCGGGCGGCGTGGTGGAAAGCGCTTCGAACGGCGCTCGCGGCGAATCGTGGGCGGCCGCCGCGACTCCCGTAGCCGCCCTCAGTCGTGGTATAAAGCGGGCCGCAACGAAGCCGCGCCGATTATACCCAATGCCCGTCGCATCGATGTGCACGACAAGTCCGGAACCCGACGCCGGATGAAGCCGGGCTTCTACACGATCATGGCGGCGCAGTTCTTCAGCTCGCTCGCCGACAACGCTCTCCTGATCGCCGCGATCCGCCTCCTGCAGGAGATGAAGGAGCCGGACTGGATGCAGCCGTCGCTGCAGCAGTCGTTCGTCGTCTTCTACGTCGTCCTCGCGCCGCTCGTCGGCGCGTTCGCGGACTCGATGCCGAAAGGCCGCGTGATGCTGATCACCAACACGGTCAAGGTGTTCGGCTGCCTGATGATGATGTTCACCGTGCACCCGCTCTTCGCGTACGCGATCGTGGGCCTCGGCGCCGCCGCGTACTCGCCCGCGAAATACGGGATCCTGACCGAGCTCCTGCCGCCGCAGCAGCTCGTCATCGCCAACGGCTGGATCGAGGGGACGACCGTCGGCTCGATCATTCTCGGGGTGCTGCTCGGAGGCGCGCTCGTCTCGCCCAAGGTCTCGACGATGCTCCTGGGCTTCGACCTGCCGGTGATCGACACGGGCGTCGAGACGCCCCCCGAGGCCGCGATCGCCGTGATCACGGCCCTCTACGTCATCGCCGCGGTCTTCAACAAGTTCATCCCCGACACCGGCGTCGACCATCGGATCGTCAGCCGCAACCCCCTCTTCCTCATCCGCGAGTTCGCGCACTGCAACGCGCTCCTCTGGCGCGACAAGCTCGGCCAGATCTCGCTCGCGACGACGACGATGTTCTGGGGCGCCGGCGCGACGCTCAAGTTCATCGTGCTCGCGTGGGCGGCGAAGGCGCTCGGCTTCGACCTCTCGCAGGCCTCCTACCTGCAGGGCGTCGTCGCGGTCGGCATCGCGCTCGGCGCCGTCGTGGCGGCGCGCTACGTGTCGCTGCGCCGCTCGGTCGACGTGCTGCCGATCGGCAGCGCGATGGGCGTCGTCGTGATCTCGATGATCTTCGTCACCTCGCTGCCGCTCGCCGCGTTCCTGATGATCGCGATCGGCGCCTGCGCCGGATTCTTCGTCGTCCCGATGAACGCGCTCCTGCAGCACCGCGGCCACGTGCTGATGGGCGCGGGGCACTCGATCGCCGTGCAGAACTTCAACGAGAACATCGGCATCCTCGTGATGGTCGGCCTCTACGCGCTGATGGTGAAGGGCGGTCTCGGGATCCACGCCGCGATCGTGATCTTCGGCGTCTTCGTCTCGGCCGCGATGGTGCTCGTCATGCTGCGGCACCGCTCGAACCAGGCGCGCGGCGATTCGCTGCACCTGATCGGGATCGATCGGGCCGGCGGCGGGCACTAAGTGTAATTTGCCCGGCGCTACAGGACGACGGGCCGGTCGGGCAGCTCGTTCGCGCCCGCCGTGCCCGCACGGGGAAAGTGCGCCGCGAGCAGCGCGTTGATGCGTCCGATTCCTGCCTCGGCGCCCTCGGCGAAGCGCCGCGCGCGGAACGCCGACTCCATCTCCCGGCAGATCGCCTCCCAGGCGCCCCGCTCGACTTTGGCGTGGATGCCGCGGTCCGCGACGATCTCCACGTCGCGGTCGGCGAGCAGCAGGTAGACGAGCACCCCGCAGTTCTCCTCGGTGTCCCACACGCGGAGCGCGCCGAACGCCTCGAGCGCGCGCTCCCGCGGCGACTGGCCCCGCAGCACGTGGCCGAGCGGCAGCGAGGGCTCGACCGCGAAGCGCACCTGCCCGCGGTGCCGCCGCTCGCCGTCGGCGATCGCCGCCTCGATGCTCGCGAGCGCCGCGGCGGGGAACGCGCGCCGGGCGGTTCCGTGATCGGTCACGAGGTGCCGCAGCCATCGTCCCGAGCTTCTCATCGTCAGTCCCATCCACCCGAAGCGCCGCCGCCGCCGAAGCTGCCGCCGCCGCCGGACCAGCCGCCACTCCCGCCCGACCCGCCTCCGCCCCAGCCGCCCCCGAAACCCCCGGGAAGGAATACGCCGCCGCGCCGGCCGGCAACGAGCGGCACGGCGCCGGCGACGATCATCACGATGAAGCCGACGATCCCCGCGATAATCGCGATCGCGACGGACCCCGCGACGAACCACGCCGCAGCGCCGACGATGCCCGCCCCGACCGTCGAGCCGACGAAGCGTCCGAAGATGCCGCGCAACAGGCGGCCGACGAGCGGCACCACGACGAGGAGCAGGAGCAGCATCGTCCCGAAATCGAAGCCTTGCGCGGCGGGACGCGCACCGCGTGACGACGGGGGCGGCGGCAGCGGCTTGCCTTCCGCGACGACCTCGATGACCCGGTCGACCCCTGCGGTGATCCCCGCGGCGAACTTGCCTTCGCGAAAGTACGGCGCCACATTCTCGGCGATGATCCGGCGCGAGGTCGCGTCGGTCATCGTCCCTTCGAGGCCGTAGCCCACCTCGAAGCGCATCTTCCGGTCGTCCTTGGCGATCGTGAACAGAACGCCGTTGTCGTTGCCCTTGCGGCCGATCTGCCACTTCTCGGCGACGCGCAGCGAGTACGCCTCGATCGGCTCGGGCTGCGTCGTCGGCACGATCAGCACCGCGAGCTGGTTCGTCGTGCGCGCCTCCCAGTCGGCGAGCTTCGCCTCGAGCGCAGCCTTGTCCGTCGCCGAAAGGGTCTGCGTGAGATCGGTGACGTGCGCCGCGAGCGGCGGGATCGGACGCAGGCCGTCCGTGCCCGTCTCCCAGCCCTGCGCGCCGAGCGACGACGCGAATATCCCGGCGGCGACGGCGACCACACTCACGAACGCGCGTCGTGCGCGCGCCCCCGGCGCGGTGCCCGGCATGATCACGTCCCGACGCAGCCCGAATCCCGTGCTTCGCGCGTCGCGCTTCAGGACTTCGGGGCGGGCGCCGCCGGGGCGGCGGGCGGCGCGGGCGCGGGCGCGGGAGCCGCCGCGGGATTAGGCGCAGGCGCCTTGTTGAAGTCGACCTTCGGCGGCGCCGAAACCGCCGCCTCGTTCTCGACGGTGAAGTTGGGCTTGACGTCCATCTTGAACAGCATCGCCGTCAGGTTCGTCGGGAACGAGCGCACGGTCGTGTTGTATTCCTGGACGGACTTGATGTAGCGGTTGCGCGCGACGGTGATCCGGTTCTCGGTACCCTCGAGCTGCGCCTGCAGGTCGCGGAAGAGCGCGTCCGACTTGAGCTGGGGGTAGTTCTCCGCGACGACCAGCAGCCGCGACAGCGCGCCGGTCAGCTCGCCCTGCGCCTTGACGAACTTCTGGAACGCGACGGGATCGTTGACGAGCTCGGGCGTCGCCTTGATCGCGCCGACGTTGGCGCGCGCGTTCGTGACCTCCGTCAGGACCGTCTGCTCCTGCGCGGCGTAGCCCTTGACGGTGTTGACGAGGTTCGGGACGAGGTCCGCGCGGCGCTGGTACTGGTTCAGCACCTCGGACCAGGTCGCCTTGATCCCTTCGTCCTGCCGCTGCAGCTCGTTGTAGCCGCAGCCCCCGAGTGCGAGCGTCGCGACGACGGCGAGCAGGGCGGCGAGCGTGCGTTTCATGGATTCTCCCGGAGTGACGTTGGCGGCGGGCAAGTCGCGAGCCCTACGATGGGGGCGTCGGGGGGCAACGCAAGCGGCGCGGGCGATGGTCGCAGCGCTACGCGATCGGGCGCGGCGCCGGCCGCCGGGCATCCCCGAAACCCGCGGCCAGCGTGCGTCTCGCCAGCAAGAGATCTTCCCACGCCTTCGCCTTGTCGGGCAAATTGCGCAGCAGGTAGGCCGGATGATAGGTGACGACGAGCGGGATGCCGCGGTAGTCGTGCGCGCGCCCGCGGAGGCTGCCGATCGTCGCGTCGACGTCGAGCAGCGTCGTCGCCGCGCTCTTGCCCAGCGCGACGATGATCCGCGGGCGCAGGAGCTCGATCTGGCGGTCGAGGTAGGGCCGGCATGCCGCCGCTTCGCCCGGCTCGGGCGTCCGGTTGCCCGGCGGCCGGCACTTGACGACGTTCGCGATGTAGACGTTCGCGCCGCGCGCGAGCCCGAGCGCCGCGAGCATGTTGTCGAGAAGCTTTCCCGCCTGCCCGACGAAGGGCTCGCCTTTCGCATCCTCCTCCGCGCCCGGCCCCTCGCCGACGAACAGCCACTCGGCGCTCGGGTCGCCGACGCCCGGGACGCTCTTCTTGCGCCCGCGGCGCAGCGCACAGGCGTCGCACGCCTCGACGTCCGCCGCGAAATCGCGCCACTCGAGCCGCGCGATCCGCGTCGCGCGGTCGCCCGGCGCGAGCGGGGCCGCTGTTGCCCCCGCCGCGACGCGCCGGCGCCAGACGGGAAAGAGACCGAGCGCCGCGAGGACGTCGTCGCGCGTGGCCACGTACGTGCGCCCGTCAGCCGCCGTGGAGGCCCGCGACCGAGCGCCGCATCACGAGCGCGTCCTCCCGGAATCCGCGCTCGCCGAGCGGCGGGTAGTAGGCCTCCCGCCGGCCGACCGCCGCGAAACCCTCGGACTCGTAGAGCGCGATGGCCGGGAGATTCGAGACGCGCACCTCGAGGAACACCTGCTCCGCCCCGAGCCGCCGCGCGTCGTCGACGAATCGTCGGAGGAGCGCCCGGCCGAGTCCCTCGCGCCGCGCGTCCGGCACGACCGAGAGGTTCAGGATCTGCGCCTCGCCGGGCGCGAGCATCAGCACGCCGTACGCGACGATCCGGCCCTCGCGCACGCCGACGCTTGTGCAATAGCCGGCGGCGAGCGCGTCGCGGAAGTTGCCGACCGTCCACGGCGCCGCGTGGATCTGCGCCTCGAGCGCCGCCACGTAGGCCACGTCCGCTTCCCCGAGCGGACGCCACTCGGGCTCGGAGCGAGGCGCGTACCGGGGAAGCGTCGCCATGGCGGTGCGGTCACAGACGCAGTCCGGCGTCGCGCTCGGCCGTCGTCAGCGCGACGCGATGGCGGACGTAGACGGGCAGCGCGGCAGCCGCGCCGACGGCTTCGCCGGCGGCGAGTCGGGGCAGCGCGAGCTCGCCGATCGCGCGGGCCGTCGGCCGCAGCCCGGCGTCCGTCGCCGCGAGCCCGAGCTGCGGCGCGAGCGCGGGATACGCGCGGAAACCGTTGCCCGCCCCGAAGCACGCGGCGCCCGTCGGCAGCGGCGACACGGCGTCCGGCCGGACGGCGACGGGGTCCGTCTCCGCGCGCCACGCCGCGCCGTCCGCCGCGTACAGCCCGGCGTAGACCTCGCGCATCCGCGCATCGAGACACGCGAACACGCGGGTCGCACCGTGGCTGCGCCGCGCTTCCTGCGCGAGCGCCTCGAGCGTCGACACCGGAACCAGCGGCAATCCCGCGCCGAACGCGAGGCCCTGCGCGACACCGCAGCCGATGCGGATGCCGGTGAAAGAGCCGGGGCCGGCTCCGAAGGCGATGCCGTCGAGGCGGCCGAGCGCGAGGCCCGCCTCCGCGAGGACCGCGCGCACGAGAGGCAGCAGACGTTCGGAGTGACTCGATCCCGCATGCTCGTCGCGCGCGTGCCACTGCCGACCGTCACCGACGGCCGCGCTGCACCCCTCGGTCGAGCTGTCGAGCGCGAGCATCCACATTGCGCGATTCTACCCGCAGCCGCGCCGCGGGGCGCCGTACAATGGGCCCGATGTCCGCGCTTCCTGCCGCGCCCGATGCTGCCGCGAATGTGCGCGTCGCCGAGATCGAATCGCTCGACCAGGAGGGACGCGGCGTCGCGCGCATCGACGGCAAGGCGGTGTTCGTCGAGGGCGCGCTGCCCGGCGAGCGGGCGGCGCTCGCCACGCTCAAGCGCAAGCCGACATGGGAGCTCGCGCGCGCGGAGTCGATCCTCCGCGCGAGTCCGAGTCGCGTCCTGCCGCGCTGCCCGCACTTCGGCGTCTGCGGCGGCTGCTCGCTCCAGCATCTCGACGCCGGCGCGCAGGTCGCGGCGAAGCAGCGCACGCTCGAGGACGCGCTCTGGCACCTCGCGCGCGTCCGTCCGGAGACGCTGCTGCCGCCGATCCACGGCCCGGCGTGGGGGTATCGGCACCGCGCGCGACTGTCGGTGCGCCACGTCGCGAAGAAAGGGGGCGTGCTGGTCGGCTTCCACGAGCGGAAGTCGAGCTACGTCGCCGACATGACGTCGTGCGCCGTCTTGCCGCCGAAGGTTTCCGCGCTGCTGCCCGCGCTCCGCCGGTTGGTCGAAGGCCTGTCGATCCGCGACCGTTTGCCGCAGATCGAGCTCGCGATGGGCGACGAGGCGTACCCCGCCTGCGTGCTCGTGCTGCGCATCCTCGCGCCGCTGGCGCCGGCCGACGAGGCCGCCCTGGCCGCGTTCTCCCTCGCGCACGACGTCGAGTTCTGGCTGCAACCCGCCGGCCCAGACACGGCCGCGCCGCTGGGCCCCGCCGTCGACAAGCTCGGCTACGCGCTGCCCGAATTCCAGCTCGAGTTTCCCTACGCGCCCACCGAGTTCACGCAGGTCAATCCCGCCATCAACCGCGTGCTCGTGCGCCGCGCGGTCGGGCTGCTCGATCCGCAGCCCGGCGAGCGGATCGCGGACTTCTTCTGCGGCCTCGGCAACTTCACGCTGCCGATCGCGCGTCGCGGCGCGCTGGTGATCGGCGTCGAAGGCCATCCGGCGCTCGTGCGGCGCGCCGGCGAGATCGCGGCCGCCAACCGCCTCGCGGCGCGGGCGAGCTTCCGGACGGCGGATCTCTTCGCGGCGACGCCCGAGAGCGTCGAGGCGCTCGGCCCGCTCGACAAGGCGCTGCTCGACCCGCCGCGCGAGGGCGCGATCGCGCTCGTGAAGGCGCTGCCCGGCGACGGCGCGCCGCAGCGAGTCGTGTACGTGTCGTGCGCGCCCGCGACGCTCGCCCGCGATGCCGCCGTGCTCGTCCACGACCACGGCTACACGCTCGCCGCCGCGGGTGTCGTCAACATGTTTCCGCACACGGCGCACGTCGAGTCGGTCGCGCTCTTCCGGCGCTGATCGCGCAGGCTCCGTCGGCCGCCACGCGGCGCGTTACAGATCGCCGCGCGCGTGGCGGCATCCTTTGACACGCGTCAAACGCCCGCCCGGTCGGCGCGCCATACTGGGCGAGCGGCAGCGACCGGACAACGGAGATGACGGCGGCAGCGCGACCCTCGGTGATCCGCAAGTCGGCGGCGGATCTGCGCGTGCCGCCGCACCTCGCGGAGTACGAGTCGGTCCGCAGCGCTTTTTCGTGGGACGCGATGCGCCGCGAGCTGGGCGTGGCCGCGGGCGGCTTCGTCAACATCGGCTACGCCGCGGTCGACCGGCACCTGGCGACGCCGGTGTGCGACCGCGTGGCGTTCCGGTTCGTCGCGCGCGATCTTCGCCGGCGCGACGTCACCTACCTCGAGCTCGCCCGCCTTACCAATCGCTTCGCCAACGTGCTGCGCAGGCTGGGCGTCGGCCGCGGCGACCACGTGTTCGTCCTGGCCGGCCGCATCCCCGAGCTCTACGTCGCCATGCTGGGGGCGCTCAAGAACGGGAGCGTGGTCACGCCGCTGTTCTCGGCCTTCGGCCCCGAGCCGATCAAGACGCGCCTCGCGCTCGGCGAAGCCCGGCTGCTGGTAACGACCGAGGCGCTGTACCGGCGCAAGGTCGCCGGCGTCGTGGCCGAGCTCCCGCACCTCGCGCACGTGCTGCTGATCGGCGAGAACGGCGCCCGCACCCAAGTGCCGGGAACGCACGACCTGGCGACGCTCATGGACGGCGCCGCCGCGAGCTTCGACGCCGAGCGCACGACGGCGGAGGACATGGCGCTTCTCCACTTCACCAGCGGGACGACGGGCACGCCGAAGGGTGCGATCCACGTGCATGGCGCCGCCGTCACGCACTACGCGACGGGAAAGTACGCGCTCGACCTGCACGATCACGACGTCTTCTGGTGCACCGCGGATCCGGGCTGGGTGACCGGAACGTCCTACGGCGTCATCGCGCCGCTCCTCCACGGCGTCACGAGCGTGGTCGACGAGGCCGACTTCGACGCCGACCGGTGGTACCGGCTGCTCGAAGCGCAGCGGGTGACGGTCTGGTACACGGCGCCGACGGCGATCCGGATGCTGATGAAGGCCGGCGTGGAGGTCGCGCGGCGGTATCGCTTCCCGAGGCTGCGCTTCGTCGCGAGCGTCGGCGAGCCCCTCAATCCCGAGGCGGTGTGGTGGGGTCTCGACGCGCTGGGACTGCCGATCCACGACAACTGGTGGCAGACCGAGACCGGCGGCATCATGATCGCGAACACGGTGGCGCAGGACATCCGGCCGGGTTCGATGGGCCGGCCGCTGCCGGGCGTCGACGCCTTCGTCGCGCGGCGCAACGACGACGGGTCGTGCGAGGTGATCGACGTGCCCGGTGTCGAGGGCGAGCTCGCGCTTCGCGCGGGATGGCCGTCGATGTTCCGCGGCTACCTCAACCAGGACGAGCGCTACCGCAAGTGCTTCGCCGGCGAGCTCTATCTCACCGGGGACCTCGCGAAGCGCGACGCCGAC
>DASQBO010000220.1:0-5613 GCA_035635175.1 Casimicrobiaceae bacterium
AACGTGGCGATGACGGTGCAGCTGATTGCGCCGATCGCGATGGAAGAGGGGCTGCGGTTCGCGATCCGGGAAGGCGGGCGGACCGTCGGCGCCGGCGTGGTGGCGAAGATCATCGAATAGGTCGAGTGCCTCGACACTCGCCCAGAGGAAACCCATGAACAACCAACGCATCCGCATCCGGCTGAAGGCGTTCGATTACAAGCTGATCGACCAGTCGGCGATGGAGATCGTGGAGACGGCGAAGCGCTCGGGCGCGGTCGTGCGCGGCCCGGTGCCGCTGCCGACCAAGATCGAGCGCTACAACGTGCTCCGCTCGCCGCACGTGAACAAGACCTCGCGCGACCAGTTCGAGATCCGGACGCACCTCCGGCTGATGGACATCATCGACCCGACCGACAAGACCGTCGACCAGTTGATGAAGCTCGATCTGCCCGCCGGCGTGGACGTCGAGATCAAGCTGCAATAGTCGATGTGAACGGACGCCGCCGGTCAATCGCAATCGGCGGCGATCACTTGGACAACCAAGGAAAACGACAATGTCTCTCGGACTCGTAGGACGCAAGGTCGGGATGACGCGCATCTTCGCCGACGACGGCAGCGCCGTCCCGGTGACGGTGCTCGACGTCGCGAACAACCGCGTCACGCAGATCAAGACGCCCGAGACCGACGGCTACGCCGCGGTCCAGGTGACGTTCGGCAAGCGGCGCGCGACGCGCGTGTCGAAGCCGATGGCCGGCCACCTCGCGAAGGCGGGGGTCGAGGCCGGCGTGCTGTTGCGCGAATTCCCCGTCGCCGCGGAGCAGCTCGCGGAGCTCAAGGTCGGCGGCGTGATCGCCGTCGACACGTTCCAGGTCGGCGACCTCGTCGACGTCACCGGGACGTCGAAAGGCAAGGGCTTCTCGGGCGTGATCAAGCGCCACAACTTCAGCTCGAACCGCGCGTCGCACGGCAACTCGCGCTCGCACAACACGCCGGGCTCGATCGGCATGGCGCAGGACCCGGGCCGCGTGTTCCCCGGCAAGCGGATGGCGGGCCAGCTGGGCAACGTGACGCGCACGACGCAGACGCTCAAGGTCGTCCGCGTCGACGCCGAGCGCGGCCTGCTCCTCGTCAAGGGCTGCGTGCCCGGTGCCGACGGCGGCCACATCGTGGTCCGCCGCGCCGCGAAGGCGCCCGCGAAGAAGGGGGCCTGATCATGGATCTCAAGCTGATCGACGCCAAGGGCCAGTCGGCGGCGACGGTCGCCGGCTCCGACGCGCTGTTCGCGCGCGAGTACAGCGAGCCGCTCGTCCACCAGCTCGTCACCGCGTACCAGGCGAATGCGCGGAAGGGCACGCGCAAGCAGAAGGGCCGCGCCGACGTGAACAAATCGCACCGGAAGCCGTGGCAGCAGAAGGGCACCGGCCGCGCGCGCGCGGGCCAGGCCAACAGCCCGCTCTGGCGCGGCGGCGGCAAGATCTTCCCGAACTCGCCCGACGAGAACTTCTCGCAGAAGGTCAACCGCAAGATGTACCGCGCCGGCGTCGCCGCAATCCTCTCCCAGCTGGTGCGCGAGGAGCGGCTCGCCGTGATCGACGCGATCGCCGTCGACGCGCCGAAGACGAAGGCCTTCGTGCAGAAGGTCAAGGCGCTCGGGCTGCCCGGCACGCTGCTCGTCGTCACCGACAAGCTCGACGACAACCTGCTGCTGTCGTCGCGCAACCTGTCCGACGTGCTCGTGCTCGAGACCCGCGAGGTCGACCCGGTTAGCCTCGTGCGCTTCAACCACGTGTTGCTGACGAAGGGCGCGCTCGCGCAATTCGAGGAGATGCTCGCATGACGACCGCGACGCGCTACGATTCCGGGCGGCTCGCGCTCGTGCTGCTCGCGCCCGTCGTGTCCGAGAAGGGCACGCACATCGCCGACAAGCATTCGCAGGTCATCTTCAAGGTCCTGCAGGACGCGACCAAGCCCGAGGTGAAGGCGGCCGTCGAGGCGATGTTCAAGGTCGAGGTGAAGAGCGTCCAGATCGCCAACGTGGGCGGCAAGAAGAAGCGCTTCGGGCGGTTCACCGGCCAGCGCCGGAGCTGGAAGAAGGCTTATGTCTGCCTGAAGCCGGGCCAGGAAATCAATTTCGCGGCGGAGAAGTGATATGCCCCTGCAAAAAGTAAAGCCGACCTCGCCGGGCCGCCGCGCGCTGGTCAAGGTCGTCCATCCGCACCTCTACAAGGGGCGGCCGGTCGACGCGCTGACCGAGAGCCAGAAGCGGGGCTCCGGACGCAACAACAACGGCCACATCACGATGCGGCACAAGGGGGGCGGCCACAAGCATCACTACCGGATCGTCGACTTCCGCCGCAACAAGGACATGGTCGCCGCGAAGGTCGAGCGCCTCGAGTACGACCCGAACCGCAGCGCGCACCTGGCGCTCCTGCTCTACGGCGACGGCGAGCGGCGGTACGTGATCGCGCCGCGCGGCGTCGCGGTCGGCACCGTGCTGCAGTCGGGGCCCGAGGCGCCGATCAAGCCGGGCAACTGCCTGCCGCTGCGCAACATCCCGGTCGGCACGACCGTCCACTGCGTCGAGATGCTGCCCGGCAAGGGGGCGCAGATGGCGCGTTCGGCGGGCGCCGCGGTGCAACTGCTCGCGCGCGAAGGCGAATACGCGCAGCTGCGGCTGCGCTCGGGGGAGATCCGCAAGGTGCACGTGAACTGCCGCGCGACGATCGGCGAAGTGGGCAACGAGGAGCACAGCCTGCGCTCGATCGGCAAGGCGGGCGCGAACCGCTGGCGCGGCATTCGCCCGACGGTGCGCGGCATCTCGATGAACCCGGTCGATCACCCGATGGGCGGCCGGACCAACGGCGGCGGCGGCTGGCACCACCCGGTGTCGCCGTGGGGCACGCCGGCCAAGGGCTACAAGACGCGCAAGAACAAGCGCACCGACTCGATGATCGTGCGCCGCCGGCACGCGAACAAGGGCTGATGAGGTAACCGCACATGGCACGCTCGATCAAGAAGGGACCTTTCGTCGACGACCACCTGCTCGCGAAGGTGGACGCCGCACGCGCGACCAGCGACAAGAAGCCGATCAAGACCTGGTCGCGCCGCTCGACGATCACGCCCGAATTCGTGGGCCTCACGATCGCCGTGCACAACGGCAAGCAGCACATCCCGGTCTACGTGTCCGAGAACATGGTCGGCCACAAGTTGGGCGAGTTCGCGCTCACGCGCACGTTCAAGGGCCACTCGTCCGACAAGAAGGTCGCGGCGCCCGCGGCGCCGAGGAAGTAGGGGTACCCATGGAAACCAAGGCAATCCTGCGCGGAGTCCGGCTGTCGGCCCAGAAGGGCCGCCTCGTCGCCGACCAGATCCGCGGCCTGCCGGTCGACAAGGCGCTGAGCCTCCTCGCCTTCAGTCCGAAGAAGGGCGCCGTGATCATCAAGAAGGTGCTCGAGTCGGCGATCGCCAACGCCGAGCACAACGACGGTGCCGACGTCGACGAGCTCCGCGTGAAGTCGATCTGCGTCGACAAGGCCGAGAGCCTCCGCCGCTTCACCGCGCGCGCGAAGGGCCGTGGCAACGTCATCATGAAGCAGACCTGCCACATCCACGTCGTCGTCGGCGACGGCAAATAAGGACACGTCATGGGACAGAAAATCCATCCGACCGGCTTCCGCCTCGCCGTCACCCGCAACTGGGGCTCGAAGTGGTTCTCGAACAGCAAGGGCTTCGCGTCGACCTTGAAGGAGGACATCAAGGTCCGCGAGTACCTGAAGAAGAAGCTGGGCCACGCCTCGGTGGGCCGGATCACGATCGAGCGGCCCGCGAAGAACGCGCGGATCACGATCCACAGCGCGCGCCCCGGCGTCGTCATCGGCAAGAAGGGCGAGGACATCGAGACGCTGCGCGCCGACCTGCGCCGGATGATGGGTGGCGAGGTCGGGCTCAACATCGAGGAGATCCGGAAGCCCGAGATCGACGCGCAGCTGATCGCGGACTCGATCGGCCAGCAGCTCGAGAAGCGGATCATGTTCCGCCGCGCGATGAAGCGCGCGATACAGAACGCGATGCGACTCGGCGCGCAGGGCATCAAGATCATGTGCGCCGGCCGGCTCAACGGGATCGAGATCGCGCGGACCGAGTGGTACCGCGAGGGCCGGGTGCCGCTGCACACGCTGCGGGCGGACATCGACTACGGGTTTTCCGAGGCGCGGACGACCTACGGCGTGATCGGCATCAAGGTGTGGGTGTTCAAGGGCGAGGTGCTCGCGCACAACGCGGAGCCGGCGGCGCCGGCGCCGGCGCCGGAAGCGCCGAAGCGTCCGCGCCGCAGCGGGGCAGCCGCCGGAGCGGGAACGGGAGCGGGAGCGAAGAATGCTGCAGCCAGCTAGAAGGAAATATCGCAAGGAGCAGAAGGGCCGCAACAAGGGCGTGGCCACGGTCGGCGCCAAGGTCAGCTTCGGCGAGTACGGGCTCAAGGCCACGGGCCGCGGCCGCCTCACCGCCCGCCAGATCGAGGCGGCGCGGCGGGCGATGACGCGCCACATCAAGCGCGGCGGCCGCATCTGGATCCGGATCTTCCCGGACAAGCCCGTGTCGCAGAAGCCCGCGGAAGTGCGGATGGGCAACGGCAAGGGCAACCCGGAGTACTACGTCGCGGAGATCGTGCCGGGCAAGGTGCTCTACGAGATGGATGGCGTCGACGAGACGATGGCGCGCGCGGCGTTCGCGCTCGCCGCGGCGAAGCTGCCCATCCGCACGACGTTCGTCCACCGCCTGGTCGGCTGACGGAGGGTCTAGATGAAGACGGCGGCAACGAAGAAGGCGCTCGCGGCGAAGAACCCCGCGGAGCTCAAGACCGAGCTCGACGCGCTCCTCAAGGAGCAGTTCGGGCTGCGGATGCAGAACGCGACGCAGCAGCTCACCAACCACGCGAAGCTCCGGAGCGTGCGGCGGAACATCGCGCGCGTGCGGACGCTCATGCACCAGAAGGCGGCCCAGTCATGACCGAGCAAGCGCAGGCCGGGACGGCCCCGGCGCCCCGCAAGACGATCGTCCACACGCTGACGGGCCGCGTCGTGAGCGACAAGATGGACAAGACGGTGACGGTGCTGGTCGAGCGGCGGGTCAAGCACCCGCTCTACGGCAAGGTCGTCACGAAGAGTGCCAAGTACCACGCGCACGACGAGAAGAACGAGTTCAAGGAGGGCGACCTGGTCGAGATCGAGGCATGCCGGAAGCTCGCGAAGACCAAGGCATACCGGGTGACCCGCCTCATCGAGAAGGCAAAGGTCGTCTAACCGTTTGATTCGAAGGGGCGCGGTTGTGAAGACCGGGAAAAGCTGTCATAATTACAATTTTCCTGCCGCGGCCCCGAACCCCGAGACATCGGGCTCCGCCGCGGTCCTTCCCCGGACGGGGTCCAAAACTGCCCGCGGCGCCTGACCGCCGCGCCGACGCGCCGCAAACCGGCGCCGGCGCGCACCGCGGAGTCAAGTTGGAGAAGCAGCAATGATCCAGATGCAGTCGATGCTGGACGTCGCCGACAACACCGGCGCCCGCCGCGTCATGTGTATCAAGGTGCTGGGCGGCAGCAAGCGCCGCTATGCGCACATCGGCGACGTGATCAAG
>DASQBO010000221.1:0-4591 GCA_035635175.1 Casimicrobiaceae bacterium
GCGGCGGCGCGGACGATCGAACCTTCCGCGCTCCCAGCGCTGCAGCGCGGCGTCTCGGAGCTGGTCGAGCGGCAGGTCGCGCACATCCAGAAGGAGACGATGGCGCTCCTGCCGATGCTCGACGACCTGCTCGACGAAGAAACCGACCGCGCGCTCGCGTTCGCGTACGCCGCGGCCTAGAATCCCGGGGGAGCCACGATGGACACCGCCGCCGAGAAGGTCACGCTCCGCCCGCTCGCCCGCGAGGATCTGGCGGCCGTCGTCGCGATCGACAGCGCGATCGAGGGCCGCTCGCGCGGCCACTACTTCGAGCGGCGCCTGCGCGCGGCGCTGCAGGAGCCCAAGCTCCACGCGCAGTTCGCCGCGATCGACGATCGCGGGCTCGCCGGATTTCTCCTCGGGCGCGTGCTCGAGGGCGAGTTCGGCCAGAGCGAGCCGGCGCTGCGGCTCGAAGCCGTCGGCGTCCGCCGCGACGTGCAGGGCGCCGGCATCGGCGAGCGCCTCCTCGACGCGACCACGGAGTGGGCGCGCCGCCACGGCATCTACGAGGTGCGAACGCAGGCGTCTTGGACGGACCACGCGATGCTGCGCTGGCTCGATGCGATGCGCTTCCGCGTCGCGCCGAACCACGTCCTCGACTGCGCGGTCCACGGCGGCGAGTACCTGCCGGCGCGCGACGACCCGGTGCGCGGCGACGACGGCTCCCCCCCGCCGCAGGAAATCGCCTACGACGGACGTCCGGACAACGACTGGGAGCGCCTCGCCCGCGACGTCTGCGACGTGCGTGCGATGCGGCCGGAGGACGTCCCCGCGATCATCCGGATCGACCGGAACATCACCGGACGCGACCGCGGCGAGTACGTGCGGCGCAAGCTCGCCGAGACGATGACCGACTCCGCGATCCGGGTCTCGCTGACCGCGCGCCAGGACGAAGCGATCGTCGGCTACCTGATGGCGCGCGTCGACCTGGGCGACTTCGGCCGCACCGAGCCGACCGCCGTCATCGACACCATCGGCGTCGACCCCGGCTACGCGCACCGCGGGGTGGGGCACGCCCTCGTCTCGCAGCTCTTCGCCAACCTCGGCGCCCTGCAGGTCGAGCGCGTCGAGACCATCGTCGCGCCGCGCGACCTCCCGCTCTCGGGCTTCCTCTACGACGTCGGCTTCGCGCCGTCGCAGCGGATCGCCTTCGTGCGGACGCTGTAGCATCGCGCCGATGACGCCGATGCCGGACGACGACGCCGTCCGCGAAGCGCTGCGTCAGGTCGAGGACCCCGAAGCGGGGATGAACATCGTCGATCTCGGTCTCGTCTACCTGATCGAGGTCACGCCGGGGGCGGTCCACGTCGACATGACGATGACGACGGCCGCCTGCCCGATGACCGACATGATCGTCGATCAGGCGCGCGAGGTCGTCGTCGCCCTCGTCCCCGAAGGCACGACGGTCGACGTCCGGCTCGTGTGGGATCCGCCGTGGACGCCGGACAAGATGAGCGGCGTCGCACGCGAGCACTTCGGCTGGTAGACCGCGCGGCCATGGCGAACGCGGCCGCTGCGAGCGCGCGCATCGCGTGGCCGCGGCTGCCGCTCCTGGTCCTCGGCTTCGTCGGGCTGTTCGTCGGCGTCGGCGCCGGGCTTGCGCGTCTCGGCTGGACGGTGCCGTCCGCCGCCGCAGGCGCCGCCGCGCTGCACGGGCCGCTCATGATCTGCGGCTTCTTCGGCGTGGTGATCGCGCTCGAGCGCGCGGTCGCGGTCGGCTACCGATGGGCCTATGCCGGCCCGCTCTTCGCCGGCGCGGGAACGATCGCCGCGCTCGCCGGCGAGACGGCCGCGGCGCCGTGGCTCTTCGTCGCCGCGAGCCTCGTGCTGCTCGCCGCGACTCTCGACGTCTTCCGGCGACAGACGGCGCTCTTCACGTTCACGCTCGTCGCCGGCGCGCTCGCGTGGACCGCCGGGAGCGCACTCTGGGCGACCGGGAACGCGGTTCACGCCGTCCTCCCCTGGTGGCTCGCCTTCCTGGTCCTGACGATCGCGGGCGAGCGGCTCGAGCTGTCGCGCTTCCTCAAGCCGTCGCCGACGGCGCAACGCGCGTTCGCCGCGATCCTGGCGGTCATCGCCGGCGGGCTCGTCCTGAGCGGACACCGCTGGGGCGAGGCCCTCTTCGCAGCCGGCCTGCTCGCGCTCGCGCTGTGGCTCCTGAAGCAGGACCTCGCGCGCCGCACGGTCCGGGGCACCGGTCTCACGCGCTTCATCGCCGTGTGCCTGCTGTCGGGCTACGCGTGGCTCGCGACCGGCGCCGCGATCGTGCTCGCCGCCGGCGGCCTCGCGCCCGGCACGCCGTCCTACGACGCCGCCGTGCATGCATTGGCACTCGGCTTCGTCTTCTCGATGGTGTTCGGCCACGCGCCGATCATCTTCCCCGCCGTGCTGCGCGTGGCGGTCCCGTACCACCCGGCGTTCTACGTGCCGCTCGCGCTCCTGCACCTCTCTCTCGTGGTGCGGCTGGCGGGCGACGCCGCCGGCCGTTTCGACTGGACGCGCGCCGGCGGTCTCTCGAACGCGGTCGCGCTCGCGGCGTTCATCGTCGGAACGATTGCCGCCGTGATTCGCGGCGCGCGCGCCCGCCGGCTGCCGGGGGCGGGCCCTTAGGACCCTTCACGCTACGGGCGCGGCCGGCCGCGCGAGCGCCCCTCAAGGCAGGAAGTGCTTCGCCGCGAGGAGCGCGGCCAGCCGCGCGGAGTCCTGCCGGAACACGTCGGGATCGTACTTGGCCTCGCTCGTGTAGAACTGCGCGAGCGAGGTGATGCCCATGGCCTCGATCTTCGCCTTGAGCTCCGGCACTGACATGTAGCGCTGCCAGCCGCGGACCTCGCGCTGGGCATACGTCGCTTCGAGCTCGTCCGCGGTGGGCGGATGGTAGCGCTCCTCGTGCACGATCGCGGACAGCGGCAGCCGGTCCCGCTTCGCGGGATCCTCGTCGGGCCAGCCGACGACGATCGCCGTGACGGGGACGCACGTGTCGGGAAGCTCGAGGAACGCCGCGATCTCGCCCATCGAGTGCAGCGTCGTGCCCATGTAGCAAATGCCGAGCCCGTGCGCCTGGAAGCCGAGGCAGGCGTTCTGCGCGACGATCATCGCGTCGAACGCGGCGACGTGATAGCCGATCAGGTTGTCGAAGTTGTCGCGCGCGCCGCGGCGCCGGAGCCACTCGCGCGTGCGGAACCAGTCGGCGCAGAACGTCACGACGAGCGGCGCCTGCAGCACCATCGGCTGCTCGAAGTGGAGCTCGTAGAGCTTCCGCTTGCGCGCGGGGTCCCGCGTCAGGACGATCGACACGCTGTTGAGGTTGCCCGAGGACGAGCTGCCGGCGATCGCGTCGGCCAGGACCTGCTCGATCATCGCAGGGTCAACCGGATCCGGCCTGTACCTGCGAATCGACCGGTGACGGCTCTGGAGCTCGGAGATCGCGTTCATCGTGGCAGGCGACGGTGACGGCTCGCGGCGGATCGTCCGCACACCCAACCGCAGGCATTCCGCCGACCTCGCCCGCGTTCCGCTTTCACGGCCGGTGGCGGAGAAGGCGGCCGAGAAGCGCGGAGAGTCCCGACGCCGGTTTCGACACCGTGCCGGGCGGGAGGTCGAGATAGCGGTTGTGCACGTAGCACCAGCCCCAGTCCTGGTCGCGCTCGAGCGATGCGATCAGCGGGTGCCCCGTCGCCTGGTAGTGCGCGAGCGCGTGCGCGTGCGGCGAATCCTCGCAGCATCCGACATATCCGCAGGAGAGACACACGCGGCGCTCGACCCACTTCGCCCCGAGCGCGAGGCAGTCCTCGCAGCCTTCGGCGGCGGGAACGACCGGGCGAATGCCGCTCGCGTGCTCGCACGTCCCCGTCATGATTTGGGCGGCGTTCCGCGCGCGGCCAGCAGCGCCGCGCGGCGCTCGAGGCTCGCCTGCGGCCACATCTCCGCGGCCTTGTAATACTCGGGCACCGCAGGCGTCCCCGGCGGCAGCACGACCCAGGGTTGCTTCGACGCGGTGAAGATGTGGATGTCGGGCGGCAGGCGGTCGGGCTCGTCGAGCGTTCCGACGCGCACGAAGCTCACCGCGTCGCCCGCGCCGGAGTAATGGCTCCACACCGCGATCCGGCACCGGGGGCAGCGCGCGATCTTCTGCCCCTTGCCGCTCTCCGACGGCGTGAGCACGAGCTCCACGTCGCCGTGCAGGAGCTCGAGGCGGTCGGTCTCGATCATGGCGTTGAGCGCGAACGATGCGCCGGTCTCGCGCTGGCACCAGCGGCAGTGGCAGCAGTGGACGAAGAGCGGCGCCGTCTTCATCCGGTAGCGGACGTGGCGGCAGTCGCAGCCCCCGTCGAACGGCCCGGGATCGCGCGGGCTCATCGCTCGCTCCGTGGAACTCGCGCCCCGAGGGGACGGTCGACCGAGGCTCGGTGCCGCGCCCCCTCGGCGCCGGCCTCCCGTCGCTGCACGATGCGTAACGTGTCGATCACGGCGAGTCCCCGGCGGGCACGAGGACCCGATTCTACCGGCTGGGACGGGCTCGCGGTGCCGCCGGCCCCGCAAGCCCAGCCGC
>DASQBO010000222.1:0-2972 GCA_035635175.1 Casimicrobiaceae bacterium
CGCGCGGCCGTATCGCGCGGATTTGGCACCGCCGCGGACAGGGCGCGCCGAGTGGCGCGCTGGGGAGATGGGCCTGAGTACCGGAGTAACGCGCCGTGACGCGTTCCGCAAACAGAGTCCGTCGGTCCGAGTAGACCTCACCGACCTAACTCTTTGAATTTGGCTCCCCGACCTGGGCTCGAACCAGGGACCTGCGGATTAACAGTCCGTCGCTCTACCAACTGAGCTATCGGGGAACAAGCCCGCCATTTTACTTTTTCGGCGGGTCCCGGGTCAACGCGCCCCCTCGCCGGACGCGGACCGCTGGCCCGGCGATTCGGCCGGGGGGTCGACGCCGACCGCCGGTCGCAGGGGCGTGCTTATTGCTTTGTGGGACGGGATAAGGCCGTCCCTCATGCAAATCGAGACCTTCTCCCACCGTCTCGGCGCCGGATGGTCGGGCCCGCTACCCGTGGAGCTCGACTCGCCGCGCACGCTCGTCGTCGCGTTCGGCGCCGCCGAGTACGCGGACGAGCCGCAGGGGCTCGCCGAGCTCGCCGCCGCCTTCCCGCAGAGCGCCGTCGTCGGCTGCTCGAGCGCGGGCGAGATCCGCGAGCAGTTCGTCGCCGACGGCTCGCTCGTGGCCGCCGTGGTCCGTTTCGCCCGGACGGACCTCACAATCGCCTCGACGCCGATCGATTCGGCCGCCGACTCGGCCGCCGCGGGAGCGCGGCTCGGCGGCGCGCTGGCCGGGGGCCTGCCGCGCCTCGTCCTCGTCCTGTCCGAAGGACTGACCATCAACGGCACCGACCTCGTTCGCGGACTGCAAGGGTCGCTGCCGCCGGACGCAATGGTCGTGGGCGGGCTCGCCGGTGACGGCGACCGCTTCGCCCGGACCTGGGTGCTGACGGACGGCAAGCCGGCGGCCCGGCACGTCGTCGCGGTCGCCCTGCGCGGGCCGCTCGAAATCGGCGCCGGATCCCAGGGCGGGTGGGACGCCTTCGGACCGGAGCGGCGCGTGACCCGCGCCGCGGGCAACGTCCTCTACGAGCTCGACGGCAAGCCCGCGCTCGCGCTCTACAAGGAATACCTGGGCGAGCTCGCGTCGGGGCTCCCCGCCGCAGCGCTGCGGTTTCCGCTGTCGATACGCGCGGAGCGCGGTGCGAACGACGCGATCGTGCGCACGATCCTCGCGATCGACGAGACCACCCAGTCGATGACCTTCGCCGGCGACGTCCCGACCGGCTGGTACTCGCAGCTCATGCGCTCGAGCCAGGACCGCCTCATCGCCGGCGCGATGCGCGCCGCTGCCGACGCGACCTCCGGGCTTCGCGGCGGGCCTGCGCTCGCGCTCGCGATCAGCTGTGTGGGCCGCCGGCTCGTGCTCGGGGCGCGTACCGAGGAGGAGACCGAAGCGGCGCTCGAGGCGCTCCCGCCAGGGTCGCGCCAGATCGGCTTCTACGCCTACGGCGAGATCTCCCCCGCGGGCCGCCCGCGCTGCGAGCTGCACAACCAGACGATGACGCTTACGACGATCCGTGAAACAGCTGCATAACCTCCTTCGCCGCCAGCTGCGGCGCCTCGACCTCGCCCCGGGCCGCGTGCCGTCCGCCGACGCGTGGCGAACGCTCCTCGAGCAGGTGAGCCAGAGCTACGGCAGCGCGGACCAGGACCGCTATCTCCTCGAGCGCTCGCAGGACATCTCGTCGCGGGAGATGCGGGAGCTCTACGACGCGCTCCAGCACGAGCGCGACATGCTCGAGACGCGCGTGCGCGATCGCACGGCGGCGCTCGCGGCGAGCGAGTCGCGGTTCCGCAGCTTCACGTCACTCGGCTCGGACTGGTACTGGGAGCAGGATCACGAATTCCGCTTCACCGCGATCAGCGGCAACTTCGCGCAGGTCACGGGCTTCTCCGTCGACGAGCACATCGGGCGGGCCCACTGGGAGGTGCCGGGCGTCGAGGCGCCGGACGGCGGCTGGGTGCGCCATCGAGCGCGGCTCGCCTCGCGCGAGACGTTCTTCGACGTCGTGCTGCGGCGGGTCCATCCGGTGCGCGGCGCGACCTACGCCGCGATCAGCGGCGAGCCCGTGTTCGACGGCGCGGGACGCTTCGCCGGCTATCGTGGGATCGGCCGCGAGGTCACGCAGCAGAAGCTCGCCGAAGAGAACGCCAACCGGCTCGCGCACTATGACACGCTCACGTCGCTCTTCAACCGGGGCGCGTTCTTCGAGCGGCTCGCGCATGCGCTGGCGGTCGCGCGCCGGCATGCTCACCTGCTCGCCGTGCTCTTCATCGACCTCGACCGCTTCAAGGACGTCAACGACGCGTTCGGACACCTCACCGGCGACGAGGTGCTGAAGATCATGGCGCGGCGGATCTCGGACGCGATCCGCGCCTCCGACACCGCGGCGCGCTTGGGCGGCGACGAGTTCGTGGTGCTCGCGGAAAACGTGGCGCGCGAGCAGGACGTCAGCGATTTCGCGCAGCGGCTGCTCGACGTCCTCTCCGAGCCCTTCTCGCTGCTGGGCCAGGAATGCCGGCTCTCCGCGAGCGTCGGCATCGCGATGTGCCCGCAGGACGGCGACGAGGGTGCGACGCTGCTCAAGAAGGCGGACATCGCGATGTACCGCGCGAAGGCGTCCGGCCGCAACGGCCTCGCGTTCTTCTCCGAGGTGGACAGCCGCCCGGCCGAGGAGCGGATCGTGATGGGCGCCGGGATCCGGCGCGCGCTCGACACGAACCAGCTTCGGCTGCTGTACCAGCCCAAGGTGTCCGTCCGGACGGGCGCGATGACCGGCGTCGAGGCGCTCGTGCGCTGGGAGCATCCGGAGCGCGGGCTCCTGCTGCCCGACCTGTTCATTCCGCTGGCCGAGGATTCGGGTTTGATCCGGCACATCGGGCGCTGGGTGCTGCACAGCGCGTGCGCGCAGGCGCTCGCGTGGCAGGCGGAGGGCACGGACCCGATCCGCGTCGCGGTGAATCTCTCGCCG
>DASQBO010000223.1:0-2767 GCA_035635175.1 Casimicrobiaceae bacterium
CCGCGTATTGCGCCGACAGGAACCGGCGGATGAACGGCGCCGGGTCCGCGTACGCGCGCCCGAGCAGGCGCAGGAAGTTCTTGCCGCCGCGCTCGGGATCGCGGGCGAGGCGCAGCGCCGGCACGAACATCGCCGAGAGGATCTGCTCGCAGCGCACGGCGCCGGGCGCCGCCGCGCGCTCCAGCGCGGAGAGGAGGTCGAGCCGCTCCTGGTTCATCGGATCGAGGCGGCGCGTGAGCACCGCCTGGAACAGCTCTTCCTTGCTGCCGAAGTGGTAGTTGACGGCGGCCAGGTTGACGCCGGCCGCCGCCGTGATCGACCGCAGGCTGGTCGCCTCGAAGCCGTGCTCCATGAACAGCGACTCGGCGGCGTCGAGGATGCGGTCCTTGGTCGCGACCGGAGCCTCGCGTTCGAAGGTGGGCACGACGTTGCCTTCCATGGATGCGCAGACCCCTGAATCAAACGTTCGTTTGAACTGTGGGCCGTTGCCCCTCGAATGTCAAGAGGAAGACGGGTGCTCCGCCAACCGGAATCTCACCGCAATCTTGCAGTGAGCGCTTGCTTACGCCGCCTGCAGTCTCGAGAGCCGAACGCGCGCGAGTGCCTTGACTCGCGGCGGCGACCGTTCGGGGTCACTCTTCCGCGTAGGCCGCCTCGATCTCGGCGGCGAAGCGACGCGCGACGAGCGGTCGCCTGAGCTTGAGCGTCGGCGTGAGCAGGCCGCTCTCGACATCCCACGGGTCCTTCGTCGCGATCACCCGGCGCACCCGGACCCAGCGCGGGAACGACCGGAGCTGCTCGTTGGCGCGGCGCACCAGCGTCTTCTCGTCGGTCTCGTGCGTGACGGCGAGGAGCACCGGGTACGGGCGGCTCTCCCCGATCAGCATCGCCTGCTCGAACACGGGATCCCGCAGGATGGCGAGCTCGGCGTCCTGCGGCGGCAGCTTCTCGCCGTTGGAGAGAACGAGGATGTCCTTCAGGCGGCCGCGGATGTAGAGCCTGCCGCCGCGGATCTCCGCGACGTCCCCCGTCGCGAGCCAGCCGTCGGCGTCGATCGCCGCACGCGTCGCCTCCTCGTTCCGCCAGTAGCCCAGCATCACGCTCGGCGCGCGAACCTCGAGCCCGCCACCTTCCCCGAGACGAACCTCGACGCCCGGCAGCGGCGGCCCGACCGATTCGGGATCGTTGTCGTCGTCGCGGTTCACGGCGACGACCGGCGAGGCTTCGGTGAGCCCGTAGCCCTGCAGCACCGGCAGACCGAGTCCGATGAACATGCGCGCGAGCGCGGGGTCGAGCGGCGCGCCCCCGATGACGGCGAGGCGCAGGCGTCCGCCCAGCTTCGAGAGGATCGGCGCCGCGACGATGGCGCGCAGCATCGTCACGACGAGCTGCTCGAGGGGCGATGCGTGCCCGCGCACCGCCGCAAAGCCGCGCTCGACGCACGCGTCGAAGAGCGCCCGCTTCACGCGCGAATCGGCGAGCGAGCGCTCGATCCGCCCGGCGAAGCGGTCGAAGATGCGCGGGACCGCGAACACCGCGGTCGGCGACTGCTGCAGGAAGTCGTCGGGGAGCCGCGCGACGCTGCGCGCGTACACGACCTTCGCGCCGAGCGAGAGCGGCAGGTAGTACCCTCCGGTGCGCTCGAACATGTGCGACAGCGGCAGGATCGAAAGGAACCGGTCCGACGCCCGGGCCATGCCGGTCTCGCGGCAGGCCGCGACGTTCGCGAGGATGTTGCCGTGCGAGAGCATCACCCCCTTGGGCCGGCCCGCCGTGCCCGACGTGTAGCAGATCGTCGCGAGCATGTCGTCCGAGACCGGCGCGATCTCGAGCGGCCCCTCCGCGCCGGCCAGGAACTCCGCGGCCGTCACCGCGCCGTCGCCGGTCGCGACCGCCGCCTCCGCGCGCAGCACGACGATGCGACGGGGCAGCCCGCCGGCCGCCACGTCCCGGCGCAGCCCCGCGGACAGCCGCACGTTCTCGACGATCGCGAGCTTCGCCTCGGCGTTCGCGATGCACCACGCGAGGCTCTCCGGATTGTCCTCGACGTAGAGCGGCACGACGACGAGCGCGAGCCCGAGCGCCGCGAGGTCGATCGCGGCCCACGTCGGTCCGTTGCGCGCAGCGAGCGCGACGCGGTCGCCGGCGACGAGCCCCTCGCGCCGGAATGCGGCCTGCCAGCGCGCCATCTCCGCGGCGAGCTCGCCGACGGTCACGTCGCGCCAGCCGGCGTCGGTCGCGTGCCGGTAGAGCACGGCGCCCGGCTGTGCCAGGTGCCGCGAGAACAGCTCAGCGAGGTTGACGGCCATGCGCGCGTCCGGCGTTGGCTATACTTGGGAGGGGAGGCTCGCGCCGATGGCCACGATCCGCATCGAGAAGAAGCACCACCTGTCGCACAAGAAAGCGAAGGACGCCGCGCAGCGAATCGCGGACGACCTCGCGAAGCGCTTCGAGCTCCGCTGCGCGTGGAACGGCGACAACATCGAGTTCGAGCGCACCGGCGTGACGGGCCACCTGCACGTGGGGAAGAGCGCGGTCCGGCTCGACGCCAAGCTCGGGCTCCTGCTGTCGATGCTGAAGCCCACGATCGAGGACGTCGTTCACCGCGATTTCGACAAGTACTTCGGCAAGCCCAAGGCCTAGGGCCTAGCCCGGGGCTTCCGCCGCGGGCGGCGCCGGCGGGCGCGGCAGGAGCGGATCCGGGAAGGGCGCGGTGTCGCCGGCCAGCATCGCCTCCATGAGCGCGCGCTCGCGCGTTTCGATCGTC
>DASQBO010000224.1:0-1765 GCA_035635175.1 Casimicrobiaceae bacterium
GTTCGACCAGATCTTCGCGAAGCAGGTCCGCGCGCTCGGCGCCAAGGGCGACGTGCTTCTCGCCCTCTCGACGTCGGGCAACTCGGCCAACGTGATCGCCGCGATCGACGCGGCGCGGGACCGCGAGATGCGGGTCATCGCGCTCACCGGCAAGGGCGGCGGGAAGATCGGGGCGATGCTGGACGAAGGCGACGTCCACCTCTGCGTCCCGCACGACCGCACGGCGCGGATCCAGGAAGTCCACCTCCTCGCGATCCACTGCCTCTGCGACGCCGTCGACAACGCGCTGCTCGGAGAAGAACGATGAAGGCTGTTGCCGCGGGACGCGTGTTCCGCATGGTCACGGGCGCCGGCGCGCTGGCCGCGCTGCTGCTGCCGGTCTACGGATGCGCGCCCGCCGTGGTCGCCGTCGGTGCGGCTTCGGCCGCGGTCATCGCCGGCGACCCGCGGACGACCGGAACCCAGCTCGACGACCAGTCGATCGAGTTCAAGGTGACGACCGAGGCCGGCAGCCGCTACGCGAACGACGTGCACCTCAACGTCACGAGCTACAACGGCGTCGTGCTCCTGTCGGGCGAAGTGCCGTCGACCGTGATCCAGGACGAGATTACGAAGCTCGCCAAGGACCAGCCCAAGGTGCGCATCGTGCACAACGAGATGGTGATCGGGCCGGTGACCGACCTCGGCGCGCGCACCAACGACACGTACATCACCTCGAAGGTGAAGACGCGCCTGCTCGAGGACGACAAGTTCAAGGCGATCTACGTCAAGGTCGTCACCGAGCGGAGCGTCGTCTACCTGATGGGCATCGTGCCCAAGTCACTCGGCGACGCGGCGGCGCAGACGGCCGCGACGACCGACGGCGTGGCGCGGGTCGTCAAGATCTTCGAATACGCGGGCTGAACGCGAGGGGGCCGCGATGACCGCAGCTCCCGCGATCCCCGCGCCGCGCTACCCCGCGAAGATCGCGACGGCCGGCGACGCGCTCGCACGGATCTCGCGGCTGCCGCGTCCGCTCGTGTTCACCAACGGCGTCTTCGACGTCCTCCACCGCGGCCACGTGACCTACCTCGACCAGGCGCGCGCGCTCGGGGCGTCGCTCTGCGTCGCCGTCAACACCGACGCCTCCGCGCGGCGGCTGGGCAAGGGCGACGGCCGGCCGGTGAACCCGCTCGACGACCGGATGGCCGTGCTCGCGGCGCTCGCCGCGGTCGACCTGGTCGTGCCGTTCGACGCGGACACGCCGCGCGAGCTGATCGTCGCGTGCCGCCCCGACGTCCTCGTCAAGGGCGGCGACTACACGGCGGCCACGACCGCGGGCGCCGCGGAGACGATCGCCGCGGGCGGACGCTTCGTCGCGATTCCCTTCGCCTTCGACCGCTCGACGACGGCGCTTCTATCGCGCGTCCGCGGCAACTGAGCGTTGCGGAGCCGCGATGAGCGTCGCGCTGCTCCTGCTGCCGGACTTCCTGCTGATCGCACTCGGCGCCGCGCTGAAGCGCGTGCGCGGCTTCGACGGCGGGTTCTGGCCCGGGCTCGAGCGGCTCGTCTACTTCGTGCTGTTCCCGGCGCTCCTGTTCCGCTCGCTCGCGACGTCGCCGCTCGGCCTCGCCGACGCGGGCCGCCTGGTCGCGGTCGGCCTCGGCTTCACGCTTGCCGGGATGGTGCTGTCGGCGCTCGCGCAGCCGCTCTTCCGCCTGCCGCACGCCACGTTCGCCGCGTGCTTTCAGTGCGGATTCCGCTTCAACACCTACGTCGCGCTCGC
>DASQBO010000225.1:0-8137 GCA_035635175.1 Casimicrobiaceae bacterium
CCAGCCAGAAGATGATCTTGCCCATGATCGTAGGATCCCTACAGGATTTTGCCCGGATTGAGCAACCCCTGCGGATCGAGCGCGCGCTTGATGCGCTCCATGACGTCGATCTCGACCGCACTCTTGTAGCGGCGCAACTCGGCGCGCTTGAGCTGGCCGATGCCGTGCTCGGCGCTGATGCTGCCGCCATGCGCGGTCACGAGGTCGTGGACGATGCGGTTGGCGGCAGGGGTATTCGCCATGAACGCCTCGGCGTCGGCGCCCTCCGGGGCGGCGAGATTGTAGTGCAGGTTGCCGTCACCCAGGTGGCCGAACGTGACGAAGCGCAGGCCGGGCAGCGCCGCGACGAGCGCCGTCTCGGCCGCCCCGAGGAACGCGGGAATGGCCGAGACCGGGAGCGAGATGTCGTGCTTGATGTTGGGGCCGTCGAGCCGTTGCGCTTCGGCGATGTTCTCGCGCAGCGCCCAAAGCGTCTTCGCCTGCTCACCCGACTGCGCGACGGTCGCGTCGCGCGCCGTGCCCCGCTCCAGCGCTTCGCCGAGCACGCGCTCGAGAGTGGCGGCGAGCGGCGAATCCGCTGCGCTGTCGTCCGCCTGCACGAGCGCGTACCAGGCGTGGCCCGGCAGCGGGTCGGGCAGCGCGGGAAAGTGCCGCCGCGTGAGCGCGAGCGACGGCCCCGAGACAAGCTCGAACCCCGTGAGGCGGTCGCCGAGCGCCTGCCGGAGCGCGCGCAGCAGGGCGATCGCCGCAGGCACGTCCGCGAGCGCGGCGAATGCCGTCGCCCGCGTCCGCGGCGCCGGGAAGAGCTTGAGCACGGTCGCCGTGACGATGCCGAGCGTGCCTTCGGCGCCGATGAAGAGCTGCTTCAGGTCGTAGCCCGTGTTGTCCTTGCGCAGGCCGCGGAGCCCGTCCCAGATGCGGCCGTCGGCGAGCACGACCTCGATGCCGAGCGTCAGCTCGCGCGCGTTGCCGAAGCGCAGCACCGCGGTGCCGCCGGCGTTGGTCGAGAGGTTGCCGCCGATCGTGCAGCTGCCTTCGGCCGCGAGTGACAGCGGGAAGTGGAGCCCCGCCGCGGCGGCCGCTTCCTGCACGGCGACGAGGGTCGCGCCTGCTTCCACCGTGATCGTCGCGTTGTCCGCATCGACCGCGCGTACGCGGTTCATGCGCGTGAGCGCGATCACGACGGCGTCGCCGCTCGCGTCGGGCGTCGCGGCGCCGCACTGGCCCGTATTGCCGCCTTGCGCGACGATCGGAACGCGCGCGTCGGCGCACGCGCGCACCACAGCCGCCACTTCGGCCGTCGTGCCCGGACGCACGACCGCCTGCGCGCGACCGTGGTAGCGGCCGCGCCAGTCGGTGAGGTAGGGGGCGAGGTCGGCCGGTGCGGAGAGGACCTGGGCGCTTCCGACGGCCGCGTCGAGCCGCGCCCGCAGGGTTGCGCGAATGTCCGCCATGAACGACGATAATAGCCGAAAAACGCCTGCCGCCCGCGGCCGACGCGAGGTCGACGTCCGCCGCCGCCAAGGGGAGCGCCCATGTCTACGCCGCCGCCCGAGAAGCCGCCGCAATCGCCCGCGTTTCCGTTCTCCCCGCAGGACGCGATGGAGTTCATGCAGCGGATGTGGAATCCGTTCGGCGTTCCGCTCCCCGGATTCGCGCTGCCGGGTACGCCCACGGAAGGATCGACCCCGTTCGGCGGAGGCCCCGGCGCGCTCCCGTTTCCCAATCCCGCCGCGATGTTCGCGACGCTCGACCCGGCGGAGCTCGAGCGCAAGATCGGCGAGCTCCGCGTGATCGAGGGCTGGCTCCAGATGAGCCTCAACCTCATGCAGATGAGCATCAAGACGATGGAGCTGCAGAAGGCGTCGCTCGAGGCGCTGCGCGCGCCGCCCGCTCCGCCGGCGCCGAACCGGCCGGCGGCACAACGCAAGAAGCCCTGATCCCGCGCTGAAGTTGGCGCGCGGGTCATCCTCGAAAGGATCGCATGAGCATCGTCCTCTATTACGGGTCCGGCTCGCCGTTCGCGTGGCGCGTCCAGCTCGCGCTCGAGCACAAGGCGCTGCCCTACGAGCGCAAGGTGCTGTCGTTCGCCGCGGGCGACACGCGCAAGCCCGAGTTCCTCGCGCTCAATCCGCGCCACCGCGTGCCGGTGCTGGTCGACGGCGACTTCGTGCTCTACGAGTCGAACGCCATCGTCGAGTACCTCGAGGAGGCGTATCCGGCGACCGGCGCGCCGCTGTTCCCCGGCGACACGCGCACGCGCGCGCTGACGCGCCGGCTGATCCTCGAAGTCGACAACTATTTCGACGAGGCGGCCGACCCCGTCATCGAGCAGGCGTTCTACACGAAGCCGGAGGAGCGCGACGCGAAGAAGCTCCAAGCCGGCCGCGACGCCGTGATCGCCGAGTACGCGCTCTTCACGAAGGCGATGCGGGGCGACTATCTGGCGGGGCAGCTCTCGGCCGCCGACTACGCGTTCTACCCGCTCGTCGCGTTCATGAAGCGCTGCGAGGTGAAGATGCCCGACCTCGGGTCCGACGACTGGCTCACGCCCGAGCTTCGGCTGTGGAAGAAGCGGATCGAGGCGCTGCCGTACTTCGACAAGACGATTCCGCCCCACTGGAAGGCATCATGAAGCTCGCGACGACCGCCTTTGCCGACGGCGCGCCCATCCCCGCCGAGTTCGCGTTCGGCGCGATCGATCCGGCAACCCACGTCCAGCTCTCCGCGAACCGCAACCCCGACTTCGCGTGGTCGGCGCTGCCCCCCGGAACGAAATCGCTCGCGCTCGTCTGCCACGATCCCGACGTGCCCTCGCGCGGCGACGACGTGAACCAGGAAGGGCGCGTCGTGCCGGCGTCCCTGCCGCGCGTCGACTTCTTCCACTGGACGCTCGTCGATCTCGCGCCCGACACGCCCGCGATCGCGCGCGGCGAGTTTTCCGACGGCGTCACCGCGCGCGGCAAGCCGGGGCCGCACGCGCCGCGCAACGCGCGCCAGGGGATCAACGACTACACCGGCTGGTTCGCCGGCGACAAGGACATGGCCGGCAACTACTTCGGCTACGACGGTCCCTGCCCGCCGTGGAACGACGCGATCCCGCACCGCTACGTGTTCACGCTCTTCGCCCTCGACGTGCCGCGCCTCGCCGTGAGCGGCATCTTCGGAGGCGCGGACGCGCGGAAGGCAATGGCGGGTCACGTGCTCGCGCAGGCCGCGATCACCGGCCGGTACACGCTGAATCCGGCGGTCAAGCTCTAGCTGCGTCGTTCCCGCGTGCGCGGGAACGACGCCCGGACCGCGGCTGCCGTCATTCGGTCGCCGGCGAAGCAGGGATGATCCCCAGCCACGCGTCGCGCCTCGCGCGCGTCGCGTCGTCGACCGTCGCGGCGAGCGTGAGCCAGCAGGCGTCGTGCGGTGCGGCTTCGAGTCGAAGCTCGGTGACGATGAGCTCGTCGCGGCGGAACGCGTGCACGCTCACGGTGTCGCCCGCGCGGCGCCGCGCGAGGAGCTTCCCGATCGACTCCGCCGAGGCGCGCAGGCCGTCGATGGCCACGACGGCGTCCCCGCCCGCGAGACCCGCCCGCTCGGCCGGTCCTCCGCTGAAGACATGCTGCAGCTTCGGCTCCCCGGTGCCGGTCACCTTGGCGCCGAGCCAGCACCGTGGCGGGGGAGTCCGCGGCGATGGCTTCGCCGGCTTGCCTCCGCGGTCGTCGTCGCCGGTCAAGGGTCGCAGGTTGAGCGTCACGCCGAAGCTTCCCAGAAGCTCGGCGAGCGGCGGATCGTCGGTGCCGACGACGTAGCGCGCGAAGAAGTCGCCGAGGTCGCGGCCGGCGTGCTCGCTCGCGATCGCGGGAATCGCGTCCTCGGGCACCCCGGCGCCGGTCCGGCCGTAGCGCTGCCACAAGGCGCGCATCACCGCGTCGAGCGAGGACCCCGCCTGCCGCAGCACGAGGTCTAGCGCCAGCGCGACGAGCGAGCCCTTCGCGTAGTAGCTGACGACCGCGTTCGGTGTGTTCTCGTCGGGCCGGTAGAACTTGATCCAGGCGTCGAAGCTCGAATCCGCGACGCTCTGCCGGTGGCGTCCCGGCGTCCGCAGCACGGTCGTGATCGCACGGCCCAGGAGCTCGAGGTACGACGGCGGCTCGATGACGCCGCTCCGGACGAGCGCAAGGTCGTCGTAGTAGGACGTGATGCCCTCGAACGCCCACAGCTGCCGCGTGTAGGCCTCGCGCGCCAGGTCGTAGGGCACGAACGCCGCCGGCTTGATCCGCTTGACGTTCCAGGTGTGAAAATATTCGTGGCTCGCGAGCCCGAGGAAATTGCGGTAGCCCTCGGTGACCGCGGCATCGCCTTCGGACGGCAGCTCGTCGCGGCGGCAGAGCAGGCTCGTGCTCGCGCGATGCTCGAGCCCGCCGTAACCGTCGCCGACCGCGGCGACCTGGAAGAGATAGCGATCGAACGGGGCGCGGCCGCCCGCCGCGCCGGCGAAGAGGTCGATCTGCCACTGGCAGACGCGCGCGAGATCGCGGGCGACGCGGTCGAGATCGCCGCGGAATCGCCCGGTGACCGCGACGTCGTGCGGCACGCCGCCCGCGTCGAAGCTCGCGAGCGCGAACGGCGCCATCTCGACCGGGTGGTCGATGAGCTCGTCGTAGTCGGCGGCCCGATAGGATCCGAAGCCGTACGGCTCGGCGCCGGCACGCGTGAGCGTCGTCGCGACGCGCCATGTCTTGGCGGCGGTCATTGCGGGTGCCGCGATGTCGAGCTCGCAGGCGTCCCCTTCGCGGCCCTCGGGGCAGAGGAACACGGTCGCGCCGTTGAAGTACCCGCGCGTCGCGTCCAGATAGGCGGCGCGGACCGACAGGTCGAACGCGTACACCTCGGCGACGACGGTCAGCGGTCCCGCGCACGGCGCCGCGCGCCAGACGTTCTTCGTCTCCTTCCCGATCGCCACGGACTTTCCCTTCGATTCGGCGCGGACGGAGACGAAATGTCGCGCGAACTCGCGGACGAGATAGCTGCCGGGAATCCACACCGGCAGCGCGAAACGCTGACCGTCGGGGGCCGGATCGTCGACGGTGCAGCGCACTTCGAAGAGATGCGCGTGAACGTCGAGCGGCGCGATGCGATAGCGCGTCGAGGCAGGCATGGGGGATTCGCGGGGCACGCCCTGCGGCGCGGTGCGCGGCCACCTGCCGCGCGCGGATCGCGCAATTATAGCGGCGCGGCCGGCCCGGCGGCCGGGAGGCCCGCTCGGGCGGTCAGAGGGCGCGGAAGCAGCGCGGGCAGGTCTGCGCCGAGCGGCTGATCTTGCTCGCGCACCACGGGCAGTCCTTGAGGAGCATGGCTCCCCAACGCCAGAAGCCGAGCGCGACCAGGACGAGGAGCGCGCCGGCTAGCGCTCCGACTACCACCGTGTTGGGGAGCACCTGGCGATCGACGGTGAACGCGGGAGACTCGGGCGCGGGCGCCGGCGCCGCGGGGGCCGCCCTGGCGGCGATGACCACAGGCACCGACTTGAGCTCCGCGCCCGCGGTCACGTGGACTGCTGGCGAGCGGGCCGCGGCGACGTCCGAGGGCCGCGGCGTGCCGATCGGGCCGTACTGGTTGGCGCATGCGGCGATATGGGGGTTGTCCCGATAGGCGAGGCAATCCGCCGGCGCGGCGGCGGCGTCGCCGAAGCCGAGGGTCGCCGCGACCAGGAGGCCGCCAGCCCATCCCGTAGGAAAGGTCACGTCGTATGCTCCGATTCCGCCTGCGAGCCTTTGCGGGCGCAATGCCCGTCGGGAAACGAGCAATAAGCGGACCACGCACGGGAGACTTCCGACCGAGGGCCGCCCGGGGGACGAGCGAAGGGGCGGTCTCACCCCGGACATTGGCGCCCCCGGCCGGAGTCGAACCGGCGGCCTACCGCTTAGGAGGCGGTCGCTCTATCCACTGAGCTACGGGGACGCACGAGGCGAATTCTAGCGTGGCGGTCCGCTCGGCGCGGGCTCCGACAGCTTCCAGCTCGGGCAGCTCACGAGGTGGTCGTTGACGAGGCCCGTGGCCTGCATGAACGCGTACATGATCGTCGAGCCCACGAAGCGGAAGCCGCGCCGCTTGAGGTCGCGCGAGAGTGCG
Source organism: Casimicrobiaceae bacterium (assembly GCA_035635175.1). Classification (GTDB taxonomy): domain Bacteria; phylum Pseudomonadota; class Gammaproteobacteria; order Burkholderiales; family Casimicrobiaceae; genus CAIWHR01. Next base: position 6,127 of record DASQBO010000225.1, read on the forward strand.
TCGGAAAGCTCCGTGCGCGCCGGAACCTCGCGCAGCGAGCGCCACCGGTTCCGGATCGGACGGCCGCCGACGAACGCCCAGACGTAGCGGTCGAACGAGCCGCATTCGCGTTGAAGATCGAGGAAAGCGCGCGCGTTCGACACGCAGCTCTCGATCTTGAGGCGGTTCCTCACGATCGCCGGATTCGCGATGAGCTTGGCGATCCGTTTTGCGTCGAACCGCGCCACCCGCGCCGGGTCGAACCCTGCGAAGGCCTCGCGGTAGCCATCGCGTTTCTCGAGAATCGTCGACCAGCTGAGACCCGCCTGCGCCCCCTCGAGCACGAGGAACTCGAAGAAGACTCGATCGTCATGGACCGGCACGCCCCACTCGAGGTCGTGGTAGGCGACGTAGCGAGGGCTTGCCTCGGCCCATGGGCAGCGGGCGATCGGTTTCATTGGGGCGGCTCAGCTTCGAAGGACCGCGCATTATCGGCGTCGAGGGAGAGGAGGGCAACGCGAGCCGCCGCGTGGCAGAATCCCCGGGGTGATCCCCCTGCTCGGCCCGCGCACGCCGTTCCCTCCGCTCGAAGCCGCCCTGGACGAACCCAACGGATTGCTGGCGGCGACGCGGGAACTGACGCCCGCGCGCCTCGTCGACGCGTATCGGCACGGCATCTTTCCCTGGTGCGGCGACGAGGAGCCTGTGCTGTGGTGGAGCCCCGACCCGCGGATGGTGCTGTTCACGGACGAGCTGCGCGTGACGCGCTCGCTGCGCAAGCTCGTACGGCAGAACCGTTTCGAGATTCGCGGAGACAGCGCGTTCCGCGAGGTCATGGAGGCGTGCGCGGCCATTCCGCGGCCCGGCCAGGGCGGCACCTGGATCACGCCGTCGATGGTCGACGCCTATTGTGAGCTGCATGCGCGCGGCTGCGCGCACTCGGTGGAGGCCTGGCGGGACGGTTGCCTCGCCGGGGGGCTCTACGGCGTGACGCTGGGCCGCATGTTCTTCGGGGAGTCGATGTTCGCGCGCGTGACCGACGCGTCGAAGGTCGCGTTCGTCCACCTCGTCGCGATGCTCCGCGCGCGCGGCTTCCCGCTCATCGATTGCCAGCAGGAGACTGCGCACCTGGCGTCGTTCGGCGCGCGACCGATCCCGCGCCGGGCGTTTGCCGAGCGTCTTGCGGCGTTGGTAAACTCCCCGGCGCCGGAGGGCGCTTGGACGCCGCTGCCGGTTTCCGAGGTATTGGCGTGACGCGCCTCAATGATCTTCCGCTGGCGTCGCTGCAGTTCTACGCGACTGCACCGTATCCCTGCAGCTACCTGCCGGGGCGCGCGGCGCGATCGCAGGTCGCGACGCCGAGCCACCTGATCGATACCGTCGTCTACGGCGAGCTCGTGCGACAGGGCTTCCGCCGCAGCGGCGCATTCACATATCGGCCGTACTGCGATCGGTGTCGGGCGTGCGTCCCCGTGCGTGTTCCCGTCGCGAGGTTCCGGCCCAACCGCACGCAGCGACGGTGCCTGCGTCGTCACGCCGGCCTCGACGTCGCGCGGCGCGAGCTCATGTTCAATCCGGAGCACTACGCGTTGTACCTCCGGTATCAGCGATTTCGCCATCCCGGCGGCGGGATGGACCAGGACAGTCGCGAGCAGTACCAGCACTTCCTCTTGCAGAGCAACGTCGCGACCGAGCTCGTTGAGTTTCGCGAGCGCGGAGTCCTGCGGATGGTGAGCCTGGTAGACCGGCTGGCGGACGGCCTGTCGTCGGTCTACACGTTCTTCGAGCCGGGAATCGCCGGCGCGAGCTTCGGCACCTTCAACATCCTCTGGCAAATCGAGCGCTGCCGGGCGCTCGGCCTCGAGTACCTCTACCTCGGCTACTGGATCGCCGACAGCCGGAAGATGGCGTACAAGGCGACGTTCCGGCCGATCGAGGGGTTGGTGGAGGGGGCGTGGCGGGTGCTACTTGGACGCTAAGAGCTTGATTTTTAACAGGCACCAGCCCGTGCCCGAAACCCATCATGAGCAAG
>DASQBO010000226.1:0-3601 GCA_035635175.1 Casimicrobiaceae bacterium
GCCGCTTCCTGCGCCGCTTCGGCGGCGTCATCGAGCGGTTCCGGCGCGCATCCGCCGACCTCCATGACCCGGAGCAGTGCTTCGTCGTACGGACGCTCCTCATCCACGCGTACCGCCGCGTGCTGCTCCGCGACCCGCGGCTGCCCGCCGAGCTCCTGCCCCTCGACTGGCCCGGCGCGGCCGCGTTCACGCTGTGTCGCGACTTCTATCGCCTGACGCACGTCTGCGCCGAGCGCCACCTCATGGCCACGCTCGAGGGCCCGCGCGGCAGGCTGCCGCCCGCCGATCCTTCGTTCTACGAGCGTTTCGGCGGACTCGACGGCTGAGGCGCCAGCGCGGCGCCGCGAGCCGCCCGGCCCGTTGATCCGTTCCCGCAGCGCCTCAGCGCCCGACCATCGCCAGGACGTCGGCCTTGAGGAAGCGCTCGACCACGAACATGAACGCGATCGACGGCAGGAGGAGCAGGAGCGCCGTGATCGACGCGATCTGGTAGTTCCCGCCCATGCTCGCGTTGAACATGAGAAGCGGGAGCGTCGTGACGTCGGGAACCCCGACGAAATAGGTTCCTGTGAACTCGTCGAGCGATTCGAGGAAGACGAAGATCGCGCTCGCGATGAGCCCCGGGGCGGCGAGCGGCAGCGTGACCGTGCGGAAGCAGGTCGCGGGCGAGGCGCCCATGTTGCGCGCCGCCTCCTCGAGCGAGACGTCGACCGACGCGAAGGCGGCCGAGGCGATCCACACGGCGAGGACGAGCCCGTGCGACGCGTGGACGAGCACGACGCCCAGCACCGTGCCGTTGAGCCCGATCTCGTAGAACACGCGCGCGATGTTCACGTAGACCGGCAGGTTCGGCACCGCCTGCGGGAGGAGGAAGGCGAGCAGGATCAGCCCGCGCCAGCGCAGATGCAGCCGCGCGAGCGCGTAGCCCGCGGGAATCGCGACCAGCAGGCTCACGGCCACCGTAAGGACGGCGATCCAGACGCTCGTCGCGAGGGAGGCGAGCGCGCCCCCGCGCGGGCTGAACACGCGGCCCCAGAACGTGAACCCGAACTCCTGCGGGATCTTGTTCGGGAAGTACCACTTCTCGGCGAACGCCCAGAGGAACAGGTTCGCGAGCGGCCCGAAGATCGCGAACGCGACGAGGCCGAGCACGACGGCGACGCCGAGCATCTGGGGCCAGCGCGCGAGGGCGACGCTTCTCACGTGCGCGACCTCTCCGCCGTCGCGTGCCGCAGGTAGAACCACGCGCCGGCGCCGGCGACGGCGAGCGACATGAGGCACAGCGCGTTCGCCACCGCGTAGTCGGACAGCGTGCTGATCCGGTAGGCGACGTCGACGGTGATCATCGTCGGCGAATTCGGATTGATCATCAGCGGCACCGACAGGACCGAGAGCATGGTGACGAACGACAGCACGAGGCCCACCAGCAGCGTCCCGCGCACCTGCGGCAGCACGATGTCGACCAGCACGCGCAGGCGGCGGGCGCCGAGGTTGCGCGCCGCCTCGATGTGCTGCGGCTCGAGCGAGGCCATCGCGCCCGCGACGAGCAGCGTGACGAAGGGCGCCTGCTTCCAGACGAACGCGACGACAATGCCGCGCCAGTCGAGCAGGCTCTGCGCGGACAAGGGCTCGATCAGCCCGGAGCCGATCAGCACGTGGTTGAGCATCCCGTTCTTCGCGAGGAAGGTCCGCATGATCTGGCCCGTGACGATGAACGGGATGAACAGCGGCCAGCGATAGAGCCAGCGCAGCACCGCGACCGCGCGCGGGCTCTCGCCGAGCGTCAGATACCCCGCGATCGCGACGGCCACGACGCCGATCAGCACCGTCGCGAGGAGGACGATCCCGACGGTGAACGTGAGGTCGGTCCGGTAGAGGTCCCAGGCCTTCGCGAAGTGCTCGGCCGTGAATCCGCCGCCCTTGCCGCGGAAGGCGAGGACCGCCGATAGGGCGAGCGGACCGACGAAGAACGCGGCGACGACCGCGAGCGCCGGCGCGACGAGGGCGTAGGCCCCCCAGCTGCTGCCCGTATTGCGTTCGGACTCGGTCATGCGACTCGCCGACGGATCCGCGGCCTCCGCGCCGCTCGTGCGATTCGCTGCATTGAGGAGTCGGCCGCCTGCGTCGACTCGCGATGGCTCGCTCCCCGCGGCGCATGGCGCCGCGGGGCCCGGCGAGCCGCTCGCGCTGCTACTTCAGCACGACGCGCTCGTAGCCTTCCACGATCTCCTTGAAGTACGGCGACAGCGGGAAGGGGCGGCCGTATTGCGAAAGCTCGGACGGCGAGATGTCGGTGAACAGCTTGTTCCACGACGCCTGGTCGAGCTTCGGCTGCACGTACTGGGGGTCGATGCCCGGGTACCAGTTGAACTGCTTGACGATCCCGTCGGCCTGGACTTCCGGGCTCTCCGCGAAGTCGATGAATTTCTTCGCGAGCGCCGCGTGCGCCGCCTTCGCCGGGATCACGTAGTACATCGGCTGGCCCGGGAGGCCCGGCGACGGCAGCGCGAGCTTGATCTTCGGGCTCATCTTGCCGTCGGCCTGCCACGTGTAGAACATGTCGACCCACACCGGCCCCATCGCGATCTCGCCGCGGTTCAGCATGTCGAGCGTGCCCGCGTTGCCCGGCGTCATGACCACGTACTTGTTGAATTCCTTGAGGCCGGAGAGCGCCTTGTCGATCGCGGGGGCCGAAGAGGCGTCGTACGGTCCCTTCTCGAGCTTGTCGCCGATTCCGCTGTACGCGGAGACCCAGCCGGTGACGAAGCCCACCCCCGACATCCCGCCCTTGACCCCGTTGTAGCCGAACTGCTTGGGATTCTTCTTCACCCATTCGTTCAGCTCGGCGAACGATTTCGGCGGGGCCTTGACGAGGTCCGGGTTGTAGGCGAACGCGATCTGGCTGTGGAACATCGGCAGCACGTAGCCGTCGACGTTCGCGCCGAGCGCGTTCTTCGCGGTGTCGCGCGATACGAGCTTGCCGGCCGTCACGTCGTTGCGGTAGGGCATCAGCAGCTTCTCGGTGACCATCGTGGCCGACGCGAGCTGGTGAATGACCGCGACGTCGACGTCCCACTCGTTGTTGCCGGCCTTCTGCTGGGCGGAGAGCTTCTCGTAGATCTTCTGCGAGCCGGCGTCGCCGGGCCCGGTGCCGACCGCACGCACCTTGACGCCCGGGTTCATCGCCTCGAACTTCGGCCCGAGGTAGTTGTTCACGTAGTCGACCATGTTCTGGTCCCCGGCCGTGACCACGTTGAGCGTGGTCTGCGCGGCGGCGGGAAGGGCCGCCAGCGCGAGCGCGGCGGCGACGAGGGAAAGCAGGCGTTTCATCGGGATCTCCTTGCAGTGGACGTGCAGCTTGCAGGAACGATCGGCGCGGCGGCGCGATCATCGGGTGTCGAGGACATCATGCGGCGTTCCTCGCGGGAAAGAGGAGTAGCGCCTCGCGGGGGACGACGACCGACGCCGCGGTCCCCTCCGCCATCCGCTCGGTCGCGTGCACCCAGATGTCGGCATCGGCCGCGCGCACGCGGTAGCGCCATCCCTGACCGACGTAGATCGTCTGCGCGATCACGCCGTCGATGACGAGGCCGCCGTCGCC
>DASQBO010000227.1:0-5346 GCA_035635175.1 Casimicrobiaceae bacterium
GGCCCCCAAGGCACCGCGGGCACGCAGGGCCCCGCAGGCGTCCAGGGCAGTACGGGCACGCAGGGCCCGCAAGGAACTCAAGGCAATGCCGGGGCCCAAGGCGCAACGGGTGCGCAGGGCGCAGTCGGCGCGCAGGGTCCGGCGGGCACTCAGGGGTCGACGGGCGCGCAAGGTTCTGCCGGCGCCCAGGGCCCGCAGGGCAATGTCGGCGCCCAAGGCACCACGGGCGCCCAAGGCGCCGCCGGCGCGCAGGGTGCTCAGGGCAGCACGGGGGCACAAGGCACGGCGGGCGCGCAGGGAGCTACGGGTGCACAAGGGGTGGCCGGGGCGCAAGGCGCCACCGGTGCACAAGGCGCAACGGGTGCACAGGGCGCAATCGGCGCGCAGGGTCCGGCGGGTGCTCAGGGCGTCGCCGGCACACAAGGCGCGGTCGGCGCCCAAGGTCCGCAAGGCGCGCAGGGCAGCACGGGTGCTCAGGGTTCGATCGGCGCTCAAGGCTCCATCGGCGCCCAGGGACCGCAAGGTTCCGCGGGCGCGCAGGGGCCGCAAGGTGCGCAGGGCGTCGCGGGATCGTCGGGCGCGACCGCCACCGTCCCTTTCGCGACCGTGACGGCAAACTACACGGTGACGACGAACGATTACGTCGTCCTGTGCAACGCGGCCGGTGTCGCCGGCGGTGTGACCTTGACGCTGCCGTCGGCGGCGAGCCTCCCCGGGCGCATGTTCAGGTTCAAGCGCATCAACGCGCAAAACGCGACGCAGGACCGTTGCTTCGTGACGCCCGTCGGCACGCCGTCCGGCACGACCACGGTCACCCTCGACCCGCCCGATCCGACGGCCACGAACATCAACAGCGCGATGTCCGTCTTCTCCGACGGCACCAAGTGGTGGGTGATCTCGGCGGGTCCGTGACGACGGGCCCGACGACCCTCAGATCTCGCAGACGCCGGGCTGGCGCTGGCCCTTGAGCGCGACGAGGTCGGCGAAGACGTACAGGATGTCGTGCGTCTTGTGCCACTCGGTGGGGAAGGTCTGCCAGATGCGCGTGCCCTGGAAGCGGCACCGGATGCCCGGCACGTACTTCGCCTGCTCCGCGCGCGTGTAGTACCAGAAGGAGTTCGGGTTCCAGTACGACACGTGCGTCGGATCCTGGAACGCCCCTCGCCCGTCGGTCGACGGCGTGCGCGACACCAGCCAGCCGCCAGGGGCGAGCACGCGGTAGATCTCGTTCATGAGCCCGACGACGCACTTCGGCGACTTACCGTCCGCGCCGTGATCGCAGGTCGAGTCGCGGCAAGTCGGGACGTGCTCGAGAAAATCGTACGCGCGAATGCAGGCCACCGAGCCGTCGGGCACCGGCAGGCCGTAGCGGATGTCGCAGACGATGTCCGCGTTGCGGAGATCGACGCTCTTGTAACCCGCCGGGCAGCCGGTGGCGCCGCCGAGATCGAGCATCGGCAGGCCGCTCCGTTTCGCCCATTCCGCGATGAGATCGTAGACGTAGCGGTTGGAAACTTCCTGCTGCTTCTGCTGGATTTCAGCGTTGCGCTGCAGGTACGTGTTCTGTCCGTCCGGAAGGAGCCGGTACAGATACAGGCATTCCGGGATGCAGTGAAACTTCGCGCCGGTCAGATAGGTGCGGCACACGAGATCGTGGTCGTCGGTGACGCCGAGCGTGGAATCGTGGCCCCCGGCGCGCTGGTACCCCGCGCGGCTCCAGACGCGAACGTGGTTCGGCGCGAAGAAGATGAGGTGCAGCGCGCTCGCGTCCGGCGGAAAGGCGCGCAGCGCCGCGTACGTGCGGCCGTTGCAGACGAACGGGTACGACTGCCACCCGTAGGCCTGGTCGTAGACCTCGCAGGTGCCGTCCGCGCGGAAGTTCGCGAAGTCGGAGTACAGGAACTCCGCGCCCGTCGCGTCGATCGCGGCGCCGACCTTCGCGAGCGCGTCCGGCGTGAGCAGGTCGTCGTGATCGAGCTCGACCAGGTACTCGCCCGCGCACTGCTCGCAGGCGAAGCGCTTGAGCGCGCCGATGCCGAGGCGCGAGACCCAGTCGGGCGCGGGCACGATGCGCACCTGCGGATGCGCGCGGATCCGATCGGGGATCACCGCACCGCCGTTCGGCACGAGGACCCATTCCCAGTCGCGATGGGACTGGGCGAGCAGCGAGTCGAACGCCTCGTTGATGAACGTGGGACGGTGGGTCGGCGTGAAGATGCTGAAGCGCATGGGCGGCTCGGACGATCAGGAGGTCACCACGACGGCTCGCGCTCGGGCGTCGCCGTGATCTTGTGGACTGTGAGATCGGCGCCGTTGAACTCGTCCTCGGGATCGAGCCGCAATCCGACGGTCGCTTTCAACGCCCCGTAGACGATCGCCGCGCCCGCAACGGCGACGAGGATGCCGAGCAGCGTTCCCGCGACCTGCGCGCCGAACGCGACGCCCCCCATGCCGCCGAGCGCCGACGCGCCGAAGATGCCCGCGGCGATGCCGCCCCACGCGCCGCAGAGGCCGTGCAGCGGCCACACGCCCAGCACGTCGTCGATGCGCCAGCGATTCTGCGTCAGCGTGAACATCACCACGAACAATGCCCCGGCGACCGCCCCCGTGGCGAGCGCGCCCAGCGGATGCATGACGTCCGAGCCGGCGCAGATCGCGACCAGCCCCGCGAGCGGGCCGTTGTGGACGAACCCCGGGTCGTTGCGGCCTGCGACGAGCGCCGCGATCGTCCCGCCTGCCATGGCGAGCAGCGAGTTGACGGCGACGAGGCCCGAGATCTTGTCGATCGTCTGCGCGCTCATCACGTTGAAGCCGAACCAGCCGACGGTGAGGATCCACGCGCCGAGCGCCAGGAACGGAATCGACGACGGCGGATGGGCGGTCATCGCGCCCTCTTTCGTGTAGCGGCCGCGGCGCGCACCGAGCAGGAGCACGGCGACGAGCCCGATCCACCCGCCGACCGCGTGCACGACGACGCTGCCGGCGAAGTCGTGGAACTCCTCGCCGAACGCGCCCTTGAGCCAGCCCTGCACGCCGAAGTGGCCGTTCCAGGCGATGCCCTCGAAGAACGGATAGACGAAGCCGACGAGCAGGAACGTCGCCGCGAGCTGCGGGTTGAACCGTGCCCGCTCGGCGATGCCGCCCGAGACGATCGCGGGGATCGCCGCCGCGAACGTGAGCAGGAAGAAGAAGCGCACGAGCTCGTAGCCGTTCTTCTGCGCGAGCGACGACGCGCTCGCGAAGAAGTGCGTGCCGTACGCGATCGCGTAGCCGATGAAGAAGTAGGCGACCGTCGACACCGCGAAGTCGGAGAGGATCTTCACGAGCGCGTTGACCTGGTTCTTCTTGCGCACGGTGCCGAGCTCGAGGAACGCGAAGCCGGCGTGCATGGCGAGCACCATGACGGCGCCGAGCAGGATGAACAGCGTGTCGCTCGCGGGCTTGAGGTTTTCCATGGTCTCCCCGGGACGTTGGGCGTTGGGGGTTGAACCTCCTGGCCGCGAAGGTCCAACCCCAAACGGTCAACGAGGCTTCCGGGACGACGCCTCTGCGGGAGGGGCGTACCACTTGGCCGGAGGCACGATCTTCTCCTGCGCCGGATCGCCCAGGTAATGCGGCGACATGATCTGCACGCCGTGCTCGTTGAAGACGTCCTGCACGTTCGCGTGGAGCGCCGAGAGGAGCTCGGCGCGCGGCCGCGGCAGCGACGGAATGGCCTGGCAGACGAGCCGGTACTCGACGTAGAAGTCGGACAGCGCGGTCTGGAACACGTGGGGCGCCGGCTCCGCGAGGACGCCTTCGGTGCGGCGCGCGGCGTCGACCAGCATCGCATGCACCTGCCGCCACGGCGCGTCGTAGCCGATCGTCACCGCGGTGTCGAGCACGAATCCCGCCCCCTTGACCGCGCGCGAGTAGTTCCGCGTGACCGAGCTCAGGATGAACGAGTTCGGCAGCGTGAGCTCGTCGCCCATGCCGGTGCGCACACGCGACGTGAACATCCCCATGTGCACGACGGTGCCTTCGTGCTCGGCGACCCGAATGTACTCCCCCGGGCGGAAGGTGCGCGTGTACATGAGGATGAGCCCGCTCGCCGCCTGGCCGACGATCCCCGACGCGCCGACCGAGATCATGAGGCCGATCAGCACCGAGAGGCCCTTGAACGCGTCGCTCTCCGAGCCCGGGATGTACGGGTACGCCATCACCAGCGCGAACACCCAGACGGCGATGATCACGAGCCGCCGGGTGGGCCGCGCCGAGTCCGCGTCGATCCACCCGACGTGGGTGTGTCCCGACTGCACGCCATCGAAGAACCGGCGCAGGATGCCCGTGAGGCCGCGCGCCAGCACGAAGATCGCGACCACGATGAACAGGCCGGGGATCGCGGACGCCGTCGCAACGACCGCGCCGGTCACGCTCTCGATCAGGAAGGCGTTGAGATGCTCGCCCCAGACCCGGGTGTACGGAAAGCGGCCGAGAACGAAGCTGACCCACTGGTACGTGACCAGCAGGACGAACGCCCAGTAGCCCAGGCGCAGCAGGAACCGGACGACGCGGATCGTGCGCTCGCGGTGGAACAGCTCGGCGCCGCCGACACGGATCTGGCCGGCCGTGTCGCCGGCGAGGCGCACCATGCGGCCCGTCACGAGCCGGGCGATCAGCGCGAGCAGCCAGAGAATTACGAGGTAAACGAGCGTCGCGCCGCCGGCCCAGATGCCCGCCCGGATCATCCGCTCGCCGCTGCGAGCTTCCTGCGATTCTGCGACCGCCTGCTCGAGCGCCTTCGCGGCGTCGCGGGCGACGCTCTCGGTCGTCTGCTCCTGGAGCGGATCGACGTCGCCCTCGGTGACGAAGAACGCGAGCGAACCGTCGATCTTGACGACGCTGCCCTGGGGGACCGGCTCGACCGAAACAATGCCGGGGCCGCCGCGGGCGAGCAGGCCGCTAATCCGCTCCTGGGCCGCATCGGCGCGCTGCGTCGGCGTCGCGCCGAGGAAATTCGCGCGGAAGGTGACAATCGACCGGTTGAAGACGACGAGCGTGCCTTCCTTGACGCGTGAGCTGGGTCTGGCCGCTCCCGCCGTGACCCCTTTCGAAGGTGCGGGTCGTGCCGAACCGTCCGCGGCAGCGGGCGCGCTCGTCGCGGCGGGCGCATCGGCGGCGCGACCGGGTCCGCCGGTCAGCGCGAGGAGCGCGACCAGCACCGCGCCGGCGCCCCGGCGCAAACGGTGGATCGGCCTCCCTCCCATGTTCACCGCGTCGCGGCGTCTCGAGGCGCCGCTCTCCGCCGTGCGCCGGCGATCAGGCGGTGTGCTTCGCGAGGACCTGCGGCAGCTCGCCCGCCTGGTA
>DASQBO010000228.1:0-13118 GCA_035635175.1 Casimicrobiaceae bacterium
GCAAGGAGGTGATGGACACGGTCGACCGCGAGCTCGGCGCGATCGCGCGGCCCGGCGCCGTGCACTTCGTCACGCTGCTGCCGAAGACGCGCTCCGGCAAGCTCCTGCGGCGGTCGATCCAGGCGCTGGCGGAGGGCCGCGATCCCGGCGATCTCACGACCATCGAGGACCCGGGCGCGCTCGAGCAGATCCGGGCCGCGCTCGGGGCGCGGGCCGGCGCCTGAGGCAGCCTCGACCGGCAAGGAGGGTAAGCGCGGCTTGGGGGACGCCGCGCGGGCGGGCGATAATAGGACATTCGCCGCTGCCCGCCATGCCCAACGACTCCGCCGCGCGCGCCGCGGCGCCCGCCCACGCCGCTCGCCCATCGCCGGCCCACGTCCCGCTCGCGATCGTGGCGCGCGGCGACGGCGTCGACGCGATCCACTACGGCTCCGTCGCGGTGGTGGATCGCGAGGGCAAGCTCCTGTGCTCGGCGGGCGATCCCGATTTCGTCACCATGACGCGCAGCGCGCTGAAGCCCCTCCAGGCGATGCCGTTCGTCGCCGGCGGAGGCGTCGAGCGCTTCGGCTATTCGCAGGCGCAGGTCGCGCTGCTCTGCGCGAGCCACTCCGGAGAGCCGCGCCACCAGGAAGCCGTCGCCGCGATGCTCGCCGCCGCGGACAACACGCCGGCCGACCTGCAGTGCGGTACCCACGCACCCGGGTACTACGACGTGCGCGGCGAGGTGCCGCCGCCACCGCCGTATTCGCCGCTCGCGCACAACTGCTCGGGCAAGCACAGCGGGATGCTCGCGTACTGCGTCCAGTGCGGCCTGCCGAAGCAGACCTACCTGGCATTCGACCATCCGCTGCAGCAGGCCATCCGGCGTGCGGTCGCGCACTTCGCCGGGCTGCCCGAGGACCGGCTCCAGGCCGGGATCGACGGCTGCTCGGCGCCGAATTACGCAGTGCCGCTCGCGCGGCTCGCGCAGGCGTTCGCGCGGCTCGCCTCCGAGCGCGCCGACCCCGAGTACGGCGCGGCGCCGGCCGTCCTGGCCGACGCGATGACGGCGCACCCGGAAATGGTCTCGGGCGAAGGCCGCAACGATCTCGCGCTGATGAGCGCCGGCCGCGGCGACTGGGTAACGAAGATCGGGGCCGAAGGCCTGCAGGCGATCGGCGTCAGAAGCCGGGGGATCGGGATCGTGGTCAAGGTCGTCGACGGCGCCAAGCGCGGGCTGCATCCCGCGACCGTGGAGGTGCTGGACCAGCTCGGGCTCCTCGACGCGGACCAGCGCGCCGGGCTCGTGGGGTGGCGCGAGCCGCTCGTTCGCAACTATCGCGGCCTCGTGACCGGCCGGGTGCGGCCGGCCGTTGTGCTGGACAAGACGCGCAGCGCGGCGCCGCGCCCGGGCTGACCCCGCGTGCGACTGAACTTACGGCGGCGGCGGCGGTCTTTCGGTGGAAGCGCGCGCCGCGATTATCACCCCGGGGACTCCCCCGCGTGGCCCGGAACACGGGGCTCCGCGGGCAAGCGCCGCACCTGCCGTCCGGCGGGCATAACAACGACGATTCAGGGACCGGATGGGTGATCGCGAGGTCGATCAGCAGCTCGTCGTGCGTGCGCAGCAGGGCGACAAGCGCGCCTACGAGCTCCTGGTCCTCAAGTACCAGCGCAAGCTCTCGCGGCTCTTGTCGCGGCTGGTGCGCGACCCGGCGGAGGTGGAGGACGTGACGCAGGAGGCTTTCATCAAGGCGTACCGGGCGCTCCCGAGCTTCCGGGGCGACAGCGCGTTCTACACCTGGCTATACCGGATCGCGATCAACACTGCGAAGAACTATCTGGTCGCGATGGGCCGTCGCGCGCCCACGTCGACCGGGTTCGACCACGAGGAAGCCGAGAATTTCGAGGATGCCGACCAGCTGCGCGACGCGAACACGCCCGAAGGCGAGTTGCAGGGCAAGGAAATTGCTGCCGCGGTGAACCGGGCGATGGACGCTCTGCCCGAGGACCTGCGGACGGCGATCACGCTGCGCGAGATCGAAGGTCTGTCGTACGAGGAGATCGCGAGCGTGATGAACTGCCCGATCGGCACCGTGCGCTCCCGGATCTTCCGGGCGCGGGAAGCGATCGCAACGGAATTGCGGCCGTTGCTGGGGACCGAAGAGAACCGGAGATGGTGATGTCTGACAGCATTTCGCGCCTGATGGACGGCGACCTCGAGGACCGCGACGTTGCGGGCGTCTGCAGCGGCATGCGGCAGCCGGAGGCGGTGTCGACCTGGGTCTGCTACCACGTGATCGGAGAAGCTCTGCGCGGCGGCGACGGCGTGCCGCCGCGCCTATCCCGCGGGTTCGCGGCGCGTCTCGCGTCCGAGCCGACGATCGTCGCCCCGAGCGCGATCCGCAGCCGGCCGCTGCCGATGGCTTGGGCGGCAGCGGCGACGGTGGCCGCGGTCGCCGTCGTCGGCTGGGTCGCGTACGCCACGCTCGACACCTCGCCGACCGCGATCGCGCGGGCGCGCGAAGCCGCGACGATCCGCGCGGCGCAGGTGCGTCCGCAGGCCGTTCCGTCCGACTATCTGCTCGCGCACCGCGAGTATTCGCCGACGACCCCCATGGAAGGCATCGGCCCGTTGATCAGGGCCTCGGCCGTCGAGTCGGCCGATGAGCGTCCGTAACGTGCCTGCCGGGGGGACGCCGTGACCGGGCTCGCCGCCATCGAGGCTTCCTTGCGCCGCGCCGCCTCCTCCGGGGCGGCTGCGGCGCTCGCCGTCGTCTTCGGGGCCACGTCGGTTCCGGCCGCCGCCGCCGGCTCGGCGGAGCCGCAGGACGCCGTGTCGCTGCTGAGCCGGGCGGCCGGCGCGGCCCGGTCGCTCAACTACATCGGCACGCTCGTCTATCAGCACGCCGGGCGCGTCGAGACCTCGCGGATCGTCCACTGGAACGACGGCGGCAATGAGTACGAGAAGCTCGTCAACCTCGAGGGACCGCCGCGCGAGGTGATCCGCAGCAGCACCGAGGCCCGGTGCTACTACCCGGACGCGAAGATCGTCCGCATCGAGCCGCGCACGTTCCGCAACGCGTTCCCTGCGCTGTCGATCCAGCAGCAGAAGGCGCTCACGGACTACTACGAGCTCCGCCGCGCCGAGGCCGACCGCGTCGCGGGCCTCGACGTGCAGGCGTGGGTGTTCGAGCCGCGCGACGGCCTCCGCTACGGCCAGAAGCTCTGGTTCGAGCGGGGGACGGGCCTCCTGCTCAAGGCGCGCATCCAGAACGAGCGCAACGAGCCCGTCGAACAGTTCACGTTCACCGACATCGTGCTCGGCGCCCACATCGACCGCGACATGGTGCGCCCGACCTGGCCGCCGGCGCCGCCGACCTGGCAGATCCAGACGGGCCCGGGCGACGCGGACGCGGCCGAGACGGGATGGGTCGTCCGCGGGGCGCCGCCGGGTTTCTCGCGGGTCGCCGAGGGCTATCGCACGGCGCGCGGCAAACGTGCGCCGGTGGCGCATATCGTCTATTCCGACGGTCTGGTCGCGGTCTCCGTGTTCGTCGAGCCCGCGGCGACCGTGCACCCCGCGGGGCTCCTGCAGCAAGGCGGCGTCAACGTCTTCATCCGCGACGTCGACGGCTACGTGGTCACCGCGCTCGGCGAAGCGCCCGCGGCCACGATCCGCCAGATCGCCAATTCCGTGGCGCGACGCTGACGCGCGCCCCATTCATCGTCGTTCCTTCCGGAGGTCGTTCCCGATGCCGTCCCCCTTCCGCCCCTTACTTGCCGCGGCGCACCTCCTCGCGGCGCTGGCCGTCTTCGCCGCGACGGCCGCGCCGGCGCTGGCCCAGGGCCGGCTCGCCGGGCTGCCGGATTTCACCGAGATCTACGACAAGCAGTCGCCGGCGGTCGTCAGCATCGACGTGACGCAGAAGGTCAAGCGCCGCTCCGACGCCTTCGACGACGAGGCGTTCCAGGACTTCTTCCGCCGGTTCGGGGTGCCCCGGCGCGGGATTCCGGAGCGCGAGTTCGACCAGCAGTCCACGGGCTCGGGGTTCATCGTCGCGAGCGACGGCTACGTCGTGACGAACGCGCACGTCGTCGACGGCGCCGACGAGGTCAACGTCAAGCTCGCTGACAAGCGCGAATTCAAGGCGAAGGTGATCGGACTCGACAAGCGCACCGACACGGCGCTGATCAAGATCGAGGCGAAGGACCTGCCCAAGGTGACGATCGGCGACCCGGACAAGCTCAAGGTCGGCGAGTGGGTCGTCGCGATCGGCAAGCCGTTCAACCTCGAAAACACGATGACCGCCGGGATCGTGAGCGCCAAGGGCCGCGATCTGCCCGCGGAAAATCTGATCCCCTACATCCAGACCGACGCGGCGGTCAATCCGGGCAACTCCGGCGGGCCGCTGTTCAATCTGAGGGGCGAGGTCGTCGGCATCAACTCGCTCATCTACTCGAGGGGCCTGAGCGGCGGGTACATGGGAGTCTCGTTCGCGATACCCATCGACATCGCGATGAACGCCGCGAGCCAGATCAAGGAGAAGGGGCGCGTGACGCGCGGCAAGATCGGGGTTCAGATCCAGGACGTGTCCAAGGAGACCGCAGAGGCGTTCGGCCTGCCCAAGGCAGGTGGCGCGCTCGTCAACGCCGTCGTCAAGGACGACCCGGCCGACAAGGCGGGACTCGAGGTCGGCGACATCATCATCAAGGCCGACGGCAAGGAGATCCACACGTCGAGCGAGCTGCCACGGATCATCACGGCGATCAAGCCCGGCGCGAAGGTGACGCTCACCGTATGGCGCAAGGGGGCGTCGAAGGAATTCGGCGTGACGGTGGCGGAGCTCAAGGAGGACGCGTCGGCGCCGGTGGCGCGGCGCGGCGGCCCGGCGCCCAAGGAGAAGGCCAAGCCGAACCGGATGGGGCTCGTGCTCTCCGACCTCACGGACGAGCAGAAGAAGGAGCTCGGCGGGAAGGGCGGCGTGCTGATCGAGGACATCGTCGGCTCGGTCCGCGGCAACGTGCAGGCCGGTGACGTGATCCTCGCGATCGTGAGCCGCGGCCAGACCATCGAGGCGAGGACGGCGGAGCAGGTCAACGCGTTCCTGGCCAAGCTCGAGAAGGGTGCCTCGGTGACGCTGCGGCTGCGGCGCGGCGAGAACGAATTCTTCTCGACGCTCAAGCTCAACGGCGTGGACTGAGCGCTCGCGGCAGGCGGTACCGCAACCGGTGGCCGGCGGAGCGGGCAGCGGCCGAGCCGCTGCCGGCTTGGAGCGCTACGCCGGCGCCGGCGTCGCCGGCCGCACCGCGAAGCCGAGGTAGAGCGCCGCCAGGGCGATCACCGCGTGCAGCCCGACATCCGCGTAATTGTTCGCGACGAGCCCGAGGATCGGCTGCTCGCCGTAGACGAGACCCAGCACCGCGACCAGGGCGTAGATGACCCCGAACACGCGGAAGAACGTGCGCGACGCGCCGTCGCCGCTCACGCCGACGGCGAGCGCGACGAGACCGGTGACGAGGTGCACCGCGTTGTGCAGCGTGTTGACCTCGAACAGGCCCAGGAGCTTGCCGTCGGGAACGAGCGCTGGCACGAAGCCGAGCGCCCCGACTGCGACGAAAGCGACGCCGAATGCGACGGCGACGCTGCTCAGCATGGCATCCTCCGAGACGAACGGCGCGGCGCCCCGCGCAAGGCGAGGAGGATCGCGCCAGGGAAGGGGAATGATCGCGGCCGCGGCCGCTGCGCGCCATCGGCGTCCGCCCCACGCTCGTGTCGGACGATGCCCCTAACTCTCCCGCGCTGACGCTTCTCGTCCGCGCGTATTGCCATCTCTGCGACGAGATGCTCGCGGAGCTGCGGCCGCTCGTGGCCGGCGCGGGGTCGCGCATCGCCGTGATCGACGTCGACGCCCCCGGCAACGAGGGCCTGGAGGCGAGCTTCGGGGATCGCGTGCCAGCGCTCTTCGCGGGAACCCCGCGGGAGGAGGCGCTGCTCTGCACGATCCGGCTAACGCCGGCCGCGGTCCAGGCGGCGCTGGGGGGTCCGCGCTGAGGGTCGCGGCCTGACCGGAAATCCGCTAAAATTCAAATCTTTGCGGCACGCACGCGGGGCACGATCACCGGTGCCCCTTTGTTTTGCCGCGGTGCAACGCGCCGACCTTGGACCTCATCCGCAACTTCTCGATCATTGCGCACATCGACCACGGCAAGTCGACGCTCGCCGACCGCTTCATCCAGCGGTGCGGGGGCCTCGCCGACCGGGAGATGGAGGCGCAGGTCCTCGACACGATGGACCTCGAGCGCGAACGGGGCATCACGATCAAGGCGCAGACCGCGGCGCTCACCTACACGGCGCGCGACGGCCGCGTCTTCAGCCTCAACCTGATCGACACGCCGGGCCACGTCGACTTCGCCTACGAGGTGTCGCGCTCGCTCGCCGCGTGCGAGGGCGCGCTGCTCGTCGTCGACGCGTCGCAGGGCGTCGAGGCGCAGACCGTCGCCAACTGCTACACGGCGACCGAACAGAACGTCACCGTCGTTCCGGTGCTGAACAAGATCGACCTGCCTTCGGCGGAGCCCGAGCGCGTGATCGCCGAGATTGAGGACATCATCGGCATCCCGGCGCACGACGCCGTCCGCGTCAGCGCCAAGACGGGAGAGGGCGTCGACGACGTGCTCGAAGCGGTCATCGCGCGCATTCCGCCGCCTTCCGGGGATCCGGCGGCGCCGCTGTCCGCGCTCGTCATCGACTCGTGGTTCGACAACTACGTCGGCGTGGTGATGCTGGTGCGCGTGATGCAGGGGACGCTCCGGCCGAAGGACAAGATCCTGCTCATGGCGACCGGCGAGACGTACGGCTGCGAGCAGGTCGGCGTGTTCACGCCCAAGGCGGTCGCGCGGGACGAGCTCTCCGCCGGCGGCGTCGGCTTCGTCGTCGCCGGCATCAAGGAGATCCACGCGGCGCGGGTCGGCGACACGGTGACGCTCGCGTCGCGACCCGCCGCTGCGCCGCTGCCGGGCTTCAAGGACGTGAAGCCGCAGGTGTTCGCCGGCCTCTATCCGGTCGAGTCGAACCAGTACGAGGCGCTGCGCGAGGCGCTCGACAAGCTCAAGCTCAACGACGCGTCGCTGCACTACGAGCCCGAAGTGTCGCAGGCGCTCGGCTTCGGCTTCCGCTGCGGCTTCCTGGGCCTCCTGCACATGGACATCGTGCAGGAGCGGCTCGAGCGCGAATACGACATGGACCTCGTCACGACGGCGCCGACGGTCGTCTACGAGGTCATGCTGCGCGACGGCACGGTGCAGGAGATCGAGAACCCGTCGAAGCTGCCCGACCTCTCGCGCGTCGAGGAGATCCGCGAGCCGATCATCACGGCGACGATCCTGATGCCGCAGGAGTACGTCGGCCCGGTGCTGACGCTCTGCACGGAGAAGCGCGGCGTGCAGAAGAACATGCTGTACCTCGGCCGCCAGGTGATGCTCACCTACGAGCTGCCGCTGGCCGAGGTCGTGATGGATTTCTTCGACAAGCTGAAGAGCGTGTCGCGGGGGTACGCGTCGCTCGACTACGAGTTCCGCGAGTTCCGGGCGGCCGACGTCGTCAAGCTCGACGTCCTGATCAACGGCGAGCGCGTCGATGCGCTGTCGGTGATGGTCCACCGCTCAGTCGCGCTCTATCGCGGCCGCGAGGTCGCGGCGAAGATGCGGAAGCTGATTCCGCGTCAGATGTTCGACGTCGCGATCCAGGCGTCGATCGGCGCGCAGATCATCGCGCGCGAGAACATCAAGGCGATGCGCAAGAACGTGCTGGCCAAGTGCTACGGCGGCGACGTCACGCGCAAGAAGAAGCTGCTCGAGAAGCAGAAGGCCGGCAAGAAGAGGATGAAGTCCGTCGGCAGCGTCGAGATCCCGCAGGAGGCGTTCCTCGCGATCCTGCAGGTCGGCGAGAAGTAGGCTTCTCCCAACAACGGACGACCACCGACCATGAATTTCGCGCTGATCCTGTTCCTCGCGACGCTCTTCACGGGCGCCGTCGCGCTCGCCGACAAGCTGGTCTTCGCGAAGGGTCGCGCGCCGGACGCGCCCGAACCGTGGTGGATCGAATATCCGAAGAGCTTCTTCCCGGTCCTGCTCATCGTCTTCGCGCTGCGCTCGTTCGTCGCCGAGCCGTTCAAGATCCCCTCGTCGTCGATGCGGCCGACGCTCGAGGTCGGCGACTTCATCCTCGTCAACAAGTTCGTCTACGGGATCCGGCTGCCGATCGTCGAGCAGAAGATCATCGCGATCGGCGATCCGAAGCGCGGCGACGTCGTCGTATTCCGCTACCCGCTCAATCCGTCGCAGGACTTCATCAAGCGCGTGATCGGCGTCGGCGGCGACACCGTGGTCTACAAGGACAAGCGCCTCACGGTCAACGGCGTGGCGTGGCCGGTGCAGGAGGACGGCGTCTACGGCTACCCCGAAGGGCTCCGCTACGAATCCCTCGCGCGGGCCAGCGAGACCGTCGACACCGGCGAAGGGCCCAAGCGGCACGACATCGCGGTCGACCCCCAGCTGCCGCCGGTCAGCCCCGGCGCGGTGCGGCCGTTTCCGGGCAAGGAGAACTGCGATTACAATCTGGACGGCAGCGGCTTCACGTGCAAGGTGCCGCCCGGCCACTACTTCATGATGGGGGACAACCGCGACCGCAGCGACGACAGCCGGTATTGGGGCTTCGTGCCGGACGACCACATCCGCGGCCGCGCGTTCTTCATCTGGTTCAACTGGGACGACATCGTGAGCCTGGGCTGGAAGCGCATCGGCGGCGGCATCCGCTGACGGGCGCGCGCGGGGAGGGGAGATGAAGGGGCGCGGACGGCAGCACGGACTGACGATCATCGGCTTCCTGCTCGTGGCCGCGGTCGTGGTCATCTTCGTCGTGGTCGGTGCCCGGACGGTGCCGGCTTACATCGAGTGGTACTCGGTGCAGAAGGCGCTCGAGAAGTCGCTGCGCGAAGCGCGCGACCCGAACCCGACCGAGGTGCGACGCTCGTTCGACCGCTACCTCGCGACCGACTACATCCAGTCGGTCCGCGCCTCCGACCTCGAGGTGACGAAGGAGGGCAACGTCGTCACGGCGAGCGTCGGGTGGACGCGGATCCTGCCGCTGGTCGGGAACGTGAGCCTCTACCTCGAGTTCGACGCGAGGGCGTCGCGCTGACTTCCTCGGATTGCGGCGGGGATGACGTCCGACAGACTGCTGGGCCACGCCTTTCGCCGTCCCGAGCTCCTCAATCAGGCGCTCACGCACCGCAGCTTCGGGACCCCGCACAACGAGCGGCTCGAGTTCATCGGCGACGCCGTGCTCGACTGCGCGATCGCGGCCGTCCTCTACCGGCGCTTCCCGGAGATCCCCGAAGGCGACCTCTCGCGGGTCCGCGCGAGCCTGGTCAACGGCGAGACGCTCGCCGGGCTCGCGCGCACGCTGAACGTGGGCGCGGCCGTGCGCCTGGGCGAAGGCGAGCAGCGAAGCGGCGGCGCGACGCGTCCCTCGATTCTCGCGGATGCGCTCGAGGCCGTGTTCGGCGCGATCTTCCTCGACGCGGGCTTCGACGCCGCGGCCGCGGCGATCGAGAGGATCTACGCGCCGCTCCTCGCGGGCCTCGATCCGGCGGCGCTGTCGAAGGATCCGAAAACGCGGCTCCAGGAGTGGTTGCAGGCGCGGCGGATGGCCGTGCCCGAGTACGCGGTGACCGACGTCGCCGGCGACGCGCACGCTCAGACCTTCACCGTCGAATGCCGGATCGCGGCGCTCTCGATCGTCGCGGTGGGCGCGGGGACGAGCCGACGCGCGGCCGAGCAGGCCGCGGCGACGCTGGCGTACGCCGAGGCGACGGCCGTCCCCGGGATCGCGCGGCGTGGCTGACGCTCCGGCCGCAGGCGGCTTCCGCTGCGGGCACGTCGCGATCGTCGGGCGCCCCAACGTCGGCAAGTCGACGCTCGTCAACCGGCTCGTCGGCGCGAAGGTCAGCATCACCTCGAAGAAGGCGCAGACGACGCGGCACCGCATCACCGGGATCCTGACGACGGCCGATGCGCAGTTCGTGTTCGTCGACACGCCGGGGTTCCAGACGCGGCACCGGGGGCCGCTCAACGCGCGGATGAACCGCACGGTGACGCAGAGCCTCGCGGCCGTGGACGCGGTGCTGCTCGTGCTCGAGGCGGGGCGGACCGTCGCCGCCGACCGCGCCGTCGTCGACCTCCTGCCGCAGCAGGCGCACGCGATCGCCGCGCTGAACAAGGTCGATGCGCTGGCCGACAAGAACGCGCTCCTGCCGCAGATCGCCGCGCTGGCTGCGCTCCGCCCGTTCGCCGCGATCGTTCCGGTCAGCGCCGCGAGCGGGCTCGCGCTCGACGCGCTGATCGCCGAGCTCCGCGCGCTGCTGCCCGAATCGCCGCCGATCTACGGCGCCGACGAGATCACCGACCGCGACGAGCGCTTCCTGGCCGCCGAGTTCGTCCGCGAGAAGATCTTCCGGCTCCTGGGCGAGGAGGTGCCGTACCGGACGACGGTCGCGATCGACGAGTTCCGGCACGACGGCGAGGTCCGGCGCATCCGCGCGACCGTGCTCGTCGATCGCGAGAATCAGCGGGCGATCCTGGTCGGCGCGGGCGGCGCGAAGATGAAGCAGATCGGCACCGGCGCGCGCGTCGAGATGGAGCGGCTGTTCGGCGGCAAGGTCTTCCTCGAGATCTGGGTGCGCGTGCGGAAGGGCTGGGCCGACGACGAGGCGTCTCTCACGCGCCTCGGCTACTGAGGGCACGGGTTCATGGCTCCTCGCGCCCAGCCGCTGCGCCGCGACGACCAGCCGTCGTTCGTGCTGCACGCGTATCCGTACCGCGAGACGAGCCTCATCGTCGAGGCGTTAACGCGTGAGCATGGCCGCGTCGCGCTGGTCGCGCGCGGCGCGAAGCGCGCGCGCTCCGAGCTGCGCGGCCTGCTGCAGGCGTTCCAGCCGCTCTTGCTCTCCTGGTCCGGGCAGCAGGAGTTGAAGACGCTGTTGCGCGCCGAGTGGCGCGGCGGGCTGCCGCGGGTCGGGGGCAGCGCGCTTCTCTGCGGGTTCTACCTGAACGAGCTGCTGCTCAAGCTCCTCCCGCGGGAGGATCCGCACGCCGAGCTCTTCGGCGACTACGAGACGGCACTCGCAGACCTGGCTGCGGGTCACGACCAGGCGCCGGTGCTCCGCCGCTTCGAGGTGCGGCTTCTCGCGGCGCTGGGCTACGCGCTGCCGCTCGTGCGCGATGCCGACACCGGCGCGCCGATCGACCCGTCGGCACGCTACCATTATGCGTTCGACCGGGGGCCGCGGCGCGAGGCGCTGGTCGGCGGCCCGCGCGTCCCGATCGTGCGCGGCACGACGCTGATCGCGCTGGCCGAGCAGCGCTACCCGGACGCGGCGACCGCGGCGGAGGCGAAGCGGCTCATGCGCGAGGTGCTCGACCACTATCTCGAGCAGCGCGGCGTCGAGAGCCGTCGCGTGGTGCAGGACTTGCAGGCTCTCGACGACGAGGATGGACACTCCCCATGATCGAGCTCGGTGTCAACATCGACCACGTCGCGACGCTGCGCCAGGCGCGGCGCACGCACGAGCCCGACCCCGTCTGGGCGGCCGTCGAAGCGCACCTGGGCGGCGCCGACGGCATCACCGTCCACCTGCGCGAGGACCGGCGCCACATCCAGGACGAGGACGTGCGCCGGTTGCGCGAGCTCACGCACATCAAGCTCAATCTCGAGATGGCCGCGACGCCGGAGATGCTGGACTTCGCGTGCTTGGTGAAGCCCGAGATGGCGATGCTCGTGCCCGAGGGCCGCGAGGAGATCACGACCGAAGGCGGGCTCGACGTGGTCGCGCACGAGGCGGCGCTGCGCGACGCGGTGCGGCGGCTCGCCGACTCCGGCATCGTGACGAGCGTGTTCATCGACGCCGACCTCCGGCAGATCGACGCCGCGGCGCGCATCGGCGCGCGGGTCTGCGAGGTGCACACGGGGCCCTACGCC
The DNA here is from genome assembly GCA_035635175.1 of Casimicrobiaceae bacterium. Lineage (GTDB taxonomy): Bacteria > Pseudomonadota > Gammaproteobacteria > Burkholderiales > Casimicrobiaceae > CAIWHR01. The sequence goes on from DASQBO010000228.1 coordinate 12,020, forward strand.
CACGCGTTCCACGCGCAGGGCCGCGACAGCGAAAGCGCGCCGGTCGTGGCCAGGCTCGCGGAGATCGGCGCCGCCGGCGAAGCGATCCGGAAGGCCGGGATGCGCTTCAACGCGGGCCACGCGCTCAACTATTTCAACGTGCAGCCGGTCGCCGCGCTGCCCGGCGTCCGCGAGCTCCACATCGGCCACGCGATCGTTGCGCGCGCGCTCTTCTGCGGCCTCCGCGACGCGGTGCGGCAGATGAAGGCGCTCATCCGGGAGGCTGCGGCGTGAGCGCAAGCCTGCCGCGCGGGCCGGTAATGCTCGGCGTCGAAGGTCCGGAGCTCACGGGCGCGGACCGGGAGCGGCTCGCGCACCCGTCGACGGGCGGCGCGATCCTGTTCACACGCAACTTTGCGTCGCCCGCGCAGCTCGAGGCGCTCTGCGCGGCGATCCACTCGCTGCGGGACCCCCCGCTCCTGATCGCCGTCGACCACGAGGGCGGACGCGTCCAGCGCTTTCGCGACGGATTCACGCCGATTCCGGCCATGCGCACGCTCGGGGAGCTGTGGGATCGCGACGTCGCGGCGGCCGCGCGGGAGGCTGCCCACGCGGGATGGACGCTCGCCTCCGAGCTCCGCGCGTGCGGCGTGGATTTCAGCTTCACGCCGGTGCTCGACCTCGACTACGGCGCGAGCGCGGTCATCGGCGACCGCGCGTTCCATCGCAACCCGAACGCGGTCGCCCATCTCGCCGCCGCGCTCTGCGCCGGGCTCGCCGCGGGCGGCATGCCGGCGGTCGGCAAGCATTTCCCCGGTCACGGCTTCGTCGGCGCGGATTCGCACGAGGACCTGCCGCGCGACGACCGATCGCTCGAGCGGATCGCGCTCGACGACCTGATCCCGTTCGCGGCGCTTGCGCGGCAGGGTATCGAGGGCATCATGCCGGCGCACATCGTATTTCCCGCCGTCGACGCGGAACCTGCCGGCTACTCGCGCACCTGGCTGCAGGACATCCTGCGCGGCCGGCTCGGCTTCGACGGCGTGATCTTCTCCGACGACCTGGGCATGGCCGGCGCGCGGGTGGCGGGCGGCATGGTCGAGCGGGCGCAGGCGGCGAT